>CAKUMG010000338.1 GCA_934667465.1 uncultured Actinoplanes sp.
GCTGCACGAGCGGATCGAGCCGGGCGAGCGGGCGACGGTGCTGTCCGTGCAGTCGCTGCTGATCCAGGGCATCGGCGCGGCCGGGATCCCGCTGGTCGGCTGGCTGGCGGCGCGCGCTGGGATGGGGGCCGGCTTCCTGGTGGCCGCGGCGGTCGTGCTCGCCTCCGCAGTCCTGTTCCGGCGGCTCAGGGCTGCCGCGCCGACGGGCTGAGCCGGCCGGTCACCGCCCGATCGTTGCCGTTGCGCAAGTACCTGGCAACGCCTTCGCCGCGGCGCACATTTTGTGCGACGTGGTGGGTCCGGAACCTGTCGCGGTTCTGACTGAAAGTGGTGTTTATATTCTCGATCGTCGGCTTGTCCGAACGGTCCGAAATGGCTGTTGTCTGATCGCGGGAATCATGCCTAGCATGCAAATCCGAATGGCGGGCCCGATGCCATCGGAACCAGTCTGTGCACATTGCACGTGGTGCGTGAATCTTTGCTGACGAAAGGATGGCGCGTGTCCTCATGTCTGCCGCTCCACTCCCGGGCGCTGCCCCCCGCCGTCACACCGCAGGCGGGGCGGTCCGGTCCCGACGAAGGGTCCATGGCGCTGCTGCTCGCGGCATGCGCCCGGCGGCACGGGGTCCCGGGAGCCCAGCTGGCCTGGTACGCCGACGGCAGGACACTGACCGCTGAGTACGGCGTCGTCGAGCACGGCACCGGGCGACCGGTCACCGCGGACACCGCCTTCCCGGCCGGGTCGGTCACCAAGGTCGCGACCGCCACCGCCGTGCTCGCCCTGGCCGCCGACGACGACGTGGACCTGGACGAGCCGGTCGGCAGGCTGGTGCCCGGCCTGCCCCACCCCGCCGCCGACGTCACCGCTCGCCAGCTGCTCAGTCACACCGCCGGGCTGCCGTGCGGCCCCGCCGCCGAGGAGGTCGCGGGTCTGTCCGTGCCCGCCTACCTGTCCCGGGTCTGCGACCCCCTGCACCGGGTCGTGGTGCCGGGCACCGGCTTCTCGTACTCCAACGCCGGCTATGTGCTGCTCGGCCGGCTGCTGTCCGCGATCACCGGGATGAGCTGGGCGGACATGGTCACCGCGCTGGTGCTGGACCCGCTCGGCGTGCCCGCCGACATGATCGGGCTGCCGGGCTGGGCGGGCTCGGGCCGGGCGGTGGCGACCGGGCACTCGGCGCATGCGCGCACCGGCCGGATCCGGCCGGTGCTGCAGTCGCTGAGCCCGGCGGAGGCCGCCGCCGGCGCGCTCGCCCTGAGCGCGAGCGACCTCGTCGCCCTCGGGCGGCCGCACGTGGACGGAGGGGTGCCCGCCGTCCTGCCGCCCCGCCTCGCCGAGCTGATGCGCACGGTCGTGCCGGGTGCCGTGCCGTTCGGGCTGGCACAGGGCTGGGGGCTGGGGCTGGCCGCGTTCGGCGCCGGGCCGCACCCGTGGTCCGGTCACGACGGCAACGCCGACGGCACCGCCGCCTACCTGCGCATCGACCCCGCCGGTTCGCGCATCGTGGCCTTGACCTGCACTGCCGGGTCGGGGTATGCGATGTGGACCGAGCTGTCGGCGCGGCTGCGGGCCTTCGGGCTGCCGCTCGGCCCCACCGAGACGTCCCCGAAGGAGGAGACCGGCCTGTTCGCCGCCGGTGACCACCCCGGCCTGCTTCCGGCCCGGACCGCGCCGCTGTGCGCCGGAAGCTACCGCAACGGTGACGTGGAGTACCTGGTCACCGAGGCCGGCCCGCACGGGCTGCAGCTGGGCATCGACGGCGAGGCGCCCGAGAACATCGTGGTCCGCGCCGATCTGTCCTTCCTCATGGAGGATGCGGCGACCGGCGGATGGAGCCTCGGCGGACGCTTTGTGCGAGATCACCCGGGCCGCGTGATGAACGGTATTCAGGTGGGCGGTCGATTGGCCGGCCGTCGCATTGCTGCCTTCGCCTGATCTGCAATTTGCATTCGCGCTGACTGTGATTTTTGTCGCAGGACCGTTTTCGAAACGAATGCACCACCCACGCGTGAAAGGTCCTCCGGCATTGATGGAACAACGCACCGTAGCGTTACCTCCGGCACAGCGGGCGCGCACCGCCCAGGCCCCGGCGCTCTGGCCGGACCTGGTCGAAGCCCGGGCCCGGGCCACCCCCGGGCTGACCGCCGTGCTCGCCCCCGCCGAGACCCTGACCTACGCCGGCCTCGACGCCCGGGCCGGCCGGCTGGCGCGGCTGCTGATCCGCCGCGGCGCCGGCCCGGACACGGTGGTCGCGCTGGTCCTGCCCCGGTCGGTGGAGATCGTGGTGGCGCAGCTGGCCGTGGCGAAGGCCGGCGCGGCGTTCCTGCCGGTCGACCCGGCCTACCCGGCACCGCGGATCGCCGCGATGCTCGGCGACGCCCGGCCCGTCGTCGCCGTGACGCGATCCGACGTCGCCGCGGCGGTCACCGGCGTGGACCCGCTGGTGGTGGACGGTCCCGAGGTCCGGGCGGAACTCGGCGCCCTGCCCGGCGGCCCGGTCAGCGACGCCGAGCGCGCGACGACGCTGCGGCCGGCCCATCCCGCGTACGTCATCTTCACCTCCGGCTCGACCGGCGTGCCCAAGGGCGTCGTCGTCACGCACGCCGGCCTGGCCGCGTTCTGCGCCGCCGAGGCCGCTCACCTCGGCGTCACGCCCGGCGACCGGGTGCTGCAGTTCTCCTCGCCCAGCTTCGACGCGTCCGTCCTGGAGCTCGGCATGGCGCTGCCCGCCGGCGCCACGCTGGTCGTGCCGCCACCGGGGACGACGGCGGGTGAGCCGCTGGCCGAGGTGCTGGCCCGGGAACGGATCACGCACACCCTGCTGCCGCCCGCGGTGCTCGCCACCCTGCCCGCCGGCGCCGCCCTGCCCGCCCTCACCACCCTGATCGTCGGCGGGGAGGCGTGCGACGCGACGCTGACCGCCCGCTGGGCCCCGGGCCGTCACATGCTCAACGCCTACGGGCCGACCGAGGTGACGGTCGTCGCGACGTGGACCGGGCCGCTCTCTCCCGACGGGGTCCCGCCGATCGGGCAGAGCCTGCCGCACGCCGTGTGCCACGTCCTGGACGCCCGGCTGCGCCCGGTCCCGGACGGCACCCCCGGCGAGCTGTACGTGGCCGGCACCGGCGTCGCCCGCGGCTACCTGCACCGCCCGGGGCTCACCGCGCAGCGTTTCGTCGCGGACCCGGCCGGCGCCCCCGGCGAGCGGATGTACCGCACCGGCGACCTCGTGCGCCGCGCGGTGGACGGCACCCTGGAGTTCGTCGGCCGCGCTGACGACCAGGTCAAGATCCGCGGGTTCCGGATCGAGCCGGGCGAGATCGCGGCGGTGCTGACCCGGCACCCGGCGGTCGCCCGCGCCGCGGTGATCGCCCGCGAGGACCGGCCCGGGGTGCGGCAGCTGGTGGCGTACGTCGTCCCGGCCGCCCCCGCCGGTGCCGAACCGGAGGCGCTGCGCGCCCACGTCGCCGCGATCCTGCCCGCGCACATGGTGCCCGCCGCGTTCGTCGCGCTGCCGGTGCTGCCGGTGAGCCACAACGGCAAGCTCGACGTCGCCGCGCTGCCCGCCCCGCGCTACGACGCGGCCGTGCCCGCCGGCCAGGAACCGCGCACCGGTACCGAGCGGACCGTCGCCACCGTCTGGGCCCGGGTGCTCGGCCTGCCCGGCGTGGGCCGCGACGACGACTTCTTCACCCTGGGCGGCGATTCGCTGCTGGCGGTCCAGGCGCTGTCCCGGGTGTGCGCCACGCTCGGGGTGCGGCTGGAACCCCGGGCGGTGTTCGACGCCCGGACCGTCGCCGCCCTGAGCTCGCTGCTGGACGCGGCCGGCACCGGCAAGGCTGCGCCGGAGCCGATCCGGCGGCAGGACCGGTCCCGGCCGCTCCCGCTGTCCAGCTTCCAGCGGCGGCTCTGGATGCACGAACAGGTCCGCAGCGGCTCCGGAGAGAACACCACCGGCGTGGGACTGCTGCTGCGCGGCGAACTGGACGTGCCCGCCCTGCGGACCGCGCTCGACGGGCTCACCGCCCGGCACGAGGCGTTGCGGACCACGTTCACCGAGACCGGCGGCGAGCCGCGCCAGGTGATCGCCGCCCACGGCGCGGTGCCGCTGCGGATCGCGGAACCCACCGCACCGGCCGGGGGCGACGCCGGCCTCGCCGGCGAGCTGCGCCGCCCGTTCGACCTGACCGCCGGCCCGCTCACCCGGGCCATGCTCGTCCCCACCGGGCCGCAGGAGCACGTCCTGCTCCTCGCCCAGCACCACATCGTCACCGACGGCTGGTCGGTCCGGGTGCTCACCGCAGAGCTTGCCCACCTGTACGCGGCGGCGGCCGCCGGCGGCACCGCCACGCTGCCCGAGCTGCCGCTGCAGTACGCCGACTTCGCCGCCTGGGAACGCGAGCGCACGGCCACGACCGTCCCGGCCCGGCTGCCCTACTGGCGCACCGCACTCGCCGGGGCCCAGCCGTTGCACCTGCCCGCGCCGTCCGGCGAGGACAGCACGGGCGCCGTGCACCGCCGGAACCTGCCCGCCGGGCTGACCGCGCGGCTCGCCGAGCTGGGCCGGCAGCACGGCGCCACCGTCTACCTCACCCTCGTCGCCGCCGTGCAGGCCCTCCTGGCCCGCCACACCGGCCAGGACGACATCACCCTCGGCACGGTCAGCTCCGGCCGGGACCGCGCCGACCTCGACGGGCTCGCCGGGTTCTTCGTCAACACGCTCCTGCTGCGCGGCACCGTGGACCGCAGGGAAAGCTTCGCCGAGCGGCTGGCCGCCGTCCGCGAGACAGTGCTCGGGGCATTCGCGCACGACGTCCCCTACGACCGGCTGGTCGAGGAGCTGCGGCCGGACGGTGACCTGACCCGGGCCGTGGTCGTGCTGCAACAGCAGCTCGTGGGGGCGTCGCGGGCCGGCGACCTGACGGTCGAGCAGTACGACCTGCCGCGGCCCGCCGCCCGCTTCGACCTCGTCGTCGAGTTCGTCCCCCGCGGCGACACCCTCGGACTGATCCTGGAGTACCGCACCGGCCTGTTCACCGCCGCGCGGATCGAGGCGCTCGCCACCCATCTCGTCCGGCTGCTCGATGCGGTCACCGACCGGCCGGACACCCCGCTGGGCCGGATCGGGCTGCTGTCCGCGCCGGAGCGCTCTCTGCTGCTGCAGGGGCGCAACGACACCGCCCGGACGATCGCCCCGGCCGTCCTGCCGCGGCTGGTCGAGCGGCAGGCGGACCGCACCCCGGGCCTGCCCGCCATCCGCGAGGGCGCCGGCGAGATCAGCTACGCCCAGCTGCGCTCGCGGATGAACCGGCTGGCCCGCCTGCTCATCCGGCACGGCGCCGGCCCGGAGCGCCTCGTCGCGCTCGCCCTGCCCCGCTCGGCGGACATCGTGATGGCCGAGCTGGCCGTGGCTCAGGCCGGCGCGGCGTTCCTGCCGGTGGACCCGGACTACCCGGCGGCCCGCATCGAGCTGATGCTGCGCGACGCCGATCCGGCCCTGGTGCTCACCCACGCCGGCCTGCGGGACCGGCTGCCGGCGGGGGACCGGCCCGTGCTGGCCCTGGACGACCCGGCCGTCGCGGCCGGCGTGGCCGCGCTGCCGGACGGCGACGTGACCGACGACGACCGGCTCGCCCCGTTGCACGTGGACCACCCCGCGTACGTCATCTACACCTCCGGCTCGACCGGGCGCCCCAAGGGGGTCGTGGTCGCGCACCGCGGGCTGGCGAACTTCTCCGCCGCCGAGATCGAGCGCTACCGCGTCGGCCCGGGGGACCGGGTGCTGCAGTTCGCCTCGCCCAGCTTCGACGCGTCCGTCCTGGAACTCTGCATGGCGCTGCCGGCCGGTGCCGCCCTCGTGGTGCCGCCGGAGGGGCCGCTGCTCGGCGACCGGCTCGCCCAGGTGCTGCGCGAGCAGCGCATCACGCACGCGCTGATCCCGCCCGCCGCCCTGGCCACCGTGCCCGACGGCGAGGACCTGCCCGATCTCGGCTGCCTCGTCGTGGGCGGGGACGCGTGCGGCGCCGACCTGGTGGCGCGCTGGGCCCCTGGCCGCCGCATGATCAACTCGTACGGGCCCACTGAGTGCACCGTCGTCTCCACCTGGACCGGGCCGCTGACCCCGGGCGGGGTCCCGCCGATCGGCCGGCCCCTGCCGAACACCCAGGTCTACGTGCTCGACGCCGGCCTGCAGCCCGTACCCGACGGCGTCCCCGGCGAGCTGTACGTCGCCGGGGACGCCCTGGCCCGGGGCTATCTGCGCCGCCCCGGCCTGAGCGCCCAGCGCTTCGTCGCCGACCCGTTCGGCGCTCCGGGCCGCCGCATGTACCGCACCGGCGACCTGGTCCGCTGGGACGACGGCGGGGAACTGCGGTTCCTCGGCCGCGCCGACGACCAGGTCAAGGTCCGCGGGTTCCGGATCGAGCCCGGCGAGGTGGCCGCCGTCCTGACCGGGCTGCCCGGCGTCCGGCGCGCGGCCGTGGTCGTCCGCACCGACCCGCCCGCCGCCGCGCGGCTCGTC
>CAKUMG010000339.1 GCA_934667465.1 uncultured Actinoplanes sp.
CGTGACGGTGGGCCGCGGAGCCGCTTCCCGAAGGGTGCCGCTGCCCGCCACCACGACGCGCCGGATCCGGTTGGCGAGGCCTCCGGCGGGCCTGCTAGAGTTCTGAACCACTGGGCCCCCGTAGCTCAGGGGATAGAGCGTCGCCCTCCGGAGGCGAAAGCGCAGGTTCGAATCCTGCCGGGGGCACGAGCCGGAGCCCTCTGTCCGCTGAAGTTCGCGGACCGGGGGCTCGTGCATTTTCTGCCTGGGGGCCGAGCCCCCAGACCCCCACGATCGGTGGGCGCGGTGGGCGGATCGGCGCAAGGGCTTGTGGGCGCGGTGGGCGGATCGGCGCAAGGGCTTGTGGGCGCGGTGCGCGGATCGGCACGAGGGCCCGTCGGCGCGCTGGGCGGGTCGGCACAGGGAAATCTGGGCACGGTGGGCGGATCGGTGGGCTTGTCGGTTGGTGGGCTTGTCGGTGCTAGCGGTGCCGGATGCGTGGCAGACTGGGCTTGGCACCTGTGTGGAGATGAGTCTGCCGATGAGCGTGGCGCTGCTGGAGCATCCCGGTCCGTGGAGCGAGGAACAGTACTTCGCGCTCGGCAAGACACCGAACCGGGTCGAGCTGATCGACGGGGGATTGTGGGTGAGCCCGGCACCGAGCAAACCTCACCGGGACATCTCGTTCCTGCTGATGGCGGGGATCAGGCCCGCGGCCCGAGCGGCCGGCCTGCGTGCATATGAGGCCGCCAACGTGCGGCTGGGGACCGACCGGATCGTGATTCCCGACCTGGTGGTGGCCGACACCGATCCCCGTGGTGGGGTCATCGAGGCGTCCGAGGTCGCCCTGATCTGCGAGATCGTGTCGCCGAGCAACGCCGCGAACGACCGCCTGCTGAAGATGCAGTTCTACACGGCCGCCCGGATCGGGTGGTACCTGCTGGTGGAGCCGGATCTCGCCGGCTTCGAGTCGGTGGGCCTGCGGCTATTCCGCCTCGACAGTGAGCACTACGTCGAGCATGCCGCAGTAGCCTTCGGCGGTGTCTTGACCCTTGACGAACCCTTCCGGTGCGCCATCGACACCACCGCGCTGCTCGACTGGTAGCCGACGCCGCCCCTGTTGCGCACGATCGGCCTCCACGCGCGCGAGCCGCTGACGATGCTGGCCCACGGCCCACGGCCCACGGCGCGCGGTGAGCAGGAGCGGGCATGTCGCCGTGAGGCGCGTGCACAGCCTGGACAGGTGAGTTGATCGCGCCGCTTGCCGAGGCGTGTTTGTGCCGGGGAACCCGTACGGAATCTTGGCAATGGGCTTGACCCTGACGCTGCGTCAGCCCTCCATCCTGATCGGCATGAGCATTCCCTCGGAGCGGGGGCCCGCCATTCAGGTGCGGGGCCTGGAGAAGTCATACAAGGAGCTGCGCGTGCTGCGCGGCGTGGATCTCGAGGTGGCGCGGGGCAGCATTTTCGCGTTGCTGGGGTCGAACGGGGCAGGCAAGACCACGATGGTGCGGATCCTGTCGACGCTGTTGCGGGCCGATGCCGGCACGGCGCTGGTGAACGGGTTCGATGTGGGGAAACAGGGCAATGAGGTGCGGAAGGCGATCAGTCTCACCGGGCAGTTCGCGGCGGTCGACGAGATTCTCACCGGGCGGGAGAATCTCATTCTGGTCGCGAAACTGCGGCACCTCGACGGTGGCGGCGCAATCGCTGACGATCTGTTGCGGCGGTTCTCGCTGACCGAGGCCGGCGGGCGCCGGGTGGCGACGTATTCCGGGGGCATGCGGCGCCGGTTGGACATCGCGATGAGCCTGATCGGGAATCCGCCGGTCATCTTTCTCGACGAGCCGACGACGGGGCTGGATCCGGAGGCCCGGCTCGAGGTGTGGGCGGCCGTGAAGGAGCTGGCCGAGGGCGGCACGACCGTGCTGCTCACGACGCAGCACCTCGACGAGGCCGAGCAGCTCGCTGACCGGATCGCGATCCTGCACGAGGGTCGGATCATCGTGAACGGCACCCTCGAGGAACTGCGAACGATTCTGCCGCCCGCCGAGACCGTCTATGTCGAGAAGCAGCCGACTCTCGAGGAGATCTTCTTCGCCGTCGTCGGTTCCAAGGAGGGGAAGCGATGAGGGACACGTTCGTTCTGCTGGGGCGTTCGCTGCGGCACATCGCCCGCAGCCCCGACACCATCATCACGACCGCGATCATGCCGATCGCCTTCATGCTGCTCTTCGTATACGTCTTCGGTGGCGCGATCGAGACCGGCACCGACTCCTACGTGAACTATCTGCTGCCCGGCATTCTGCTCATCACCATCGCCTCGGGCATCTCGTACACCGCCTATCGGCTGTTCCTGGATCTGCAGGGCGGCATCTTCGAACGGTTCCAGTCCATGCCGATCGCCCGTTCCTCGGTGCTGTGGGCGCATGTGCTGACATCGCTGGTCGCCAATCTGATCTCGCTCGCGGTCGTGATTCTGGTCGCCCTCCTGATGGGGTTCCGTACGGGCGCCGGGCCGCTCGCGTGGCTGGCTGTCGTCGGCATCCTCGTCCTCTTCACCCTCGCGCTGACCTGGATCGCCGTGATCCCCGGCCTGACCGCCAAGTCCGTGGACGGCGCGAGCGCGTTCTCCTATCCGCTCGTGTTCCTGCCGTTCATCAGCTCCGCGTTCGTGCCCACCGAGTCCATGCCCGGTCCCGTACGCGCCTTCGCCGAACACCAGCCGGTCACGTCCATCGTCGACACCCTCCGCGACCTCTTCACCGGGCAGCCGGTCGGCTCCGGCATCTGGACCGCCCTCGCCTGGTGCGCCGGCATCCTGCTGGTGGCCGTTCTGTTCGCCACCAGGACGTACCGTCGCCGGAACACCTGAGCGAGGATCGGGGCATGCTGACGATCGGGCAACTGGCGGCCTACGCCGGCGTCACGGTGCGGGCGGTGCGGCACTACCACCAGATCGGACTCCTGCCCGAACCGGAGCGGGACACATCGGGCTACCGGCGCTACGGCGCCAGGTCCGTCGTGTCCCTCATCAAGATCCGGACGCTCGCCGAGGCCGGCGTGCCCCTGGCCGAAATCGGTCAGCTGCTCGAGGCGGACGCGCCGGCCTTCGCCGCGGCGATCCAGCGGATCGACCACCGCCTGTCCGAGCGGGTCGACCGGATCGAGAACAGCCGCAGGCAGATCGCGCAGCTCGCCTCCGGGGACAGCCTCATGCTGGCCCCGGAGGGGGTCGCCTTCCTCGAACGGCTCCGCGAGATCGGCACGTCGGAACGGATCGTGGCGGGCGAACGCGACGGATGGATCCTGGTGGCCGCCCGGTGGCCCGAGTTCGTCAGCGAATGGATGCCCAAGCAGATCGAGCACCTCGACGATCCCCGGCAGGTCCGGATCTACCAGCTCATGTCGGAGCTGGTGGACACCGGAAACGAAGCGGTCCTGGAGGAGATCGCCGACATCATGGCCGACCTCAACGAGCTCGCTCTCACCTCGGGCGAGGTCGACGTGGCCGAGGCCATGCGCGACGAACTGCCCTTCGACCTGTTGGACAGCCTCGCCGTCGAACACGACCCGCGGATGAAGCGGCTGCAGACCCTGCTGCGCGAACGAGGCTGGAACGGAATGGCCAGACTGGAGCGGTTCGAGCGCTAGCCTGTCGGGCATGGGCAGCAAATTGACCGAGCTCGCGATCGACTGCGCCGACCCGCACGCCCTCGCCCGCTTCTGGTGCGAAGTCCTCGGCTACGAGATCCAGGACCAGGAGGAAGGCCTCGTCAGCATCGGCTCCCCGCAGGTCCCGGAGGGCAAGAAACGCCCCGGCCCGGTCCCGCCGACCCTGACGTTCGCCAAGGTCCCCGAGGGCAAGACCGTCAAGAACCGAGTGCACCTGGACGTCAACGCCACCGACCGCGACCAGGCCGACGAGGTCAGCCGCCTGCTCGCCCTGGGCGCCACCCACGCCGACGTCGGCCAGGGCGACGACGTCAGCTGGGTCACCCTGGCCGACCCCGAGGGCAACGAATTCTGCGTCCTCGCGAGCCGCTGCCCCTAGCTCTTCTGGTCCTCGTCCTCGTCCCGCATCGCCTTGATCCCGGGCGCCAGAATCCCCCCGAAGATCACGATCAGCCACGCGACCAGGGCCCACCACGGAACCACCGCCTGCGGCCCCACGATCCCGGTCGCGATCTGGTGTCCCAGATCGGTCAAGCCTTCGATCACATTCGGGCCCCTCGCCGGCGAAGAATAGGCCCTGACCATCGGCCACCACCTGCCGGACCTGAGACCACCCGCCAACCGTCACCCTGCGACGCTGGTCACGGCCGTTACAACTGCTCCCGTACGGGTCCCCCGGCACAAACACGCCTCGGCAGCCGGCGCGAGCAGCTCACCGGTCCGGGCCGTGCACGCGGCTCGCGGTGACATGCCGTCGGCGACATGATGTCGCAGATCAGGGCGACTTCGGAAGCCTCGATGACCCGCCCGGGATCGGTGTCGGCCACTACCAGGTCGGGGTCAGCGGTACAGGGCGGTAGCGTTTCGGCATGCTGCCGCAGTTCATGATTTTGCTGTACGAGCGTGAGGTGCCCGACACCATTGCGGCGGCCTCACCGGCGCTGTTGCAGGCGTACATGAGTTTGCCGCGGCAGATCGCCGAGACCGGGGGGCGGTTCGTGTCGGGTCATGCCGTGCAGTCGGCCGGGTCAGGCGTCTCCATCCGGGGGAACGAGGTCGTCGGGGGCTCGCTGGCCGGGGAGGCGGGGCAGTTCGCCGGGTATCTGATCGTGGAGGCGTCGGATTTCGATCACGCCGTGTGGATCGGGCGGATGGTTCCGGTCGCGGACGGCTGGGTGGAGGTGCGGCCGCTCGTCACGTCGTGAGGGGACGCGGGCCGAGTGGGCGCAGCTTTCCGGTCACGTGGTGGGGCGCGGGCGCATCGTGGTGGTGGCGGTCAGGCAGCGGGTGAGCCAGGCCGCCTCGGTGGAGTTCAGGATCCAGCCGCCCACGGTGAGGGTGCCGGGGTAGTGGAGGGCGGCGCGGTCGTCCACCGGGATCGGGTGCCAGTCCATGTCGCTGTGGTAGAGGGTGGCTGCTTGCTCGCCCGGGCGCTGGTGGAACAGGAGCAGCTCGCCGAACTCGTTGGTGAAGCCGTCGGCGTGGTCGGCCGCCGTGGCCTCGACACCGCATTTCGCCGCTAGCCAGGACCGCGCGTCGACGCTGCTCATGACGTCACGGGATCGGTGCCGAGAAGATCCATGCGAGCATCGTCGCCGTGGTCTTCGCCCGGCCCGCGGACTCAGTGTCCGATGTCGACAACTGGGACAGGAGGCAGCGAGCGGGGTCAGGACAGGACGAGCGGGTCCGCGACCGGAGCGTACACGCGGGCCGCGTTGGTGCTCTTGATGATCTCGCCAGTGGTGGGGTAGGTCGCCGGCTCGGGCCAGCCCGACGGCTCCCAGAGCGAGCCCCGCTTGATGGACTGCGAGCAGTGCAGGAACAGCTCGTCGACCTCGACCATGATGCCGATCGGGGCGTCGATGAAGTCGGGGTCGCGGTGCAGGGTGGCGCGGCCGTTGACGCGGACCGTCTCGAGGTGGCCCGGGATCATGAAGAGGAGGCCGACGTCGGGGCAGCGCAGGATGTTGCGCAGGCTGTCGAGCCGGCGGTTGCCCGGCCGGTCGGCGAAGGCGAGGAACTTCTCGTCGAGCACCGTCGCCGCGCCCGTGGGCTCGCCCCGCGGCGAGACCGTGACCTGGCCGTCCTCGCGCCGCGTGGCGAGCAGGAAGAACGTCGAGGCCTGCAGGAAGCGGGCGCTGGCGTCGTCGATCACGCTGATCGCCTTGTCCCGGATGTACGGGTGCGGCGGCTCGATGATCTCGCGCAGCTCCGCCTCGGTGGTGATCCTCACTGGGGCCCGTCCTGCCTTCCGTGTCGCCGGTGTAGTCCTGGCACCGTTCCAGGGCGCCGGCGAAGCCGAAGGAAAGGCTTGCCTTACCCAGCTTCCGTCATACCGGGGCACCCTGTCCAGGTGATCTTCGCCGCGAGCAAGCCGAACGCGAGGCGCAAGCAAGCCGAACGCGAGGCGCAAGCAAGCCGAACGCGAGGCGCAAGCAAGCCGAACGCGAGGCGCGAGGGCGTCGAGAGCGAGCCGCGGAGGGCTAAGCGGTCCCCTCCGAGGAGTCGCCGCTGACCGGTCGGACCTGCCCGGAACCGCCCGCCCGGTGCCGCCCGATCGGCACGATCATGGGCGTGCCCGAGATCGGGTCGGGCACGACGCGGCAGCGCATGTTGAAGACCTGCTCCACCACGTCCTCGGTCAGCACCTCCCCCGGCGCGCCGCTCCGCACGACCGCGCCCGCCTTCATCACCACGAGGTGGTCGGCGTAGCGCGCCGCCAGGTTCAGCTCGTGCAGCACCATGACCACCGTCGCCCCCTCGTTCTCGTTGAGGTCGGTGAGCAGGTCGAGGACCTCGACCTGGTGGGTCACGTCGAGATAGGTGGTGGGCTCGTCGAGCAGCAGGATCCCCGTACGCTGCGCGAG
>CAKUMG010000340.1 GCA_934667465.1 uncultured Actinoplanes sp.
CGGCGACGACCAGCCGGTGACCGAGCCGGTCACCTACCGCAACGACGGCACCGAGGCCGTGACGCTGACCCTGAGCCTCACCGGCTCGCCGGCCTTCACGCTCGGCGCCGCCGAGGTGACGGTTCCGGCCGGCGGTACCGCCACGACCACCGTCACGGCGAACACCAGCAGTGCCGCGCTCACCGACGGATTCCTCGGCGGGCGGCTCACCGCGACCGGCCCCGGCGGGGTCAAGGTCGAGGCGCCCGTCGGCGTCTACCGCGAGCCGGAGAGCTACGACGTGCCGGTCGAGGTGCTCGACCGGCAGGGCGCCCCGGCGGAGAACGCGCTGACCGTGTTCTTCGACCTGGACACCCAGCGGGTCTTCGAGATCGTCGGCGCGGGCGGCGTCCAGCGCCTGCCCAAGGGCGAGTACGGGCAGTTCTCGTTCGTCGACGCCGAGACCGACACGACGTTCCTCGTCCAGCCGCGCCTGGTGATCGACGACGCCGACCCGGTCCGGATCGACGGCCGGCGCGCCCGGGCGGTCGACATCACCGTGCCGCGCCGCGGCGCGGTCAACCCGTTCCTCGCCGCCAACGCCGACTGGATCGGCGACGACTTCGGCTTCGGTGCCAGCGTCGGCGGCGACGAGACGTTCCCCATCTACACAGCCCAGGTCGGCGGGGGGACCGAACCGAGCTTCACCGGCTCGATCAACGCCTCGTTCTACCTGCCCGGCCCGGACGGCACCGCGCTCAACAGCCGCACCACGTACGACCTCGGCTGGTTCCGCGAGGGCTCGATGTACACCGGCTTCCGCAAGGCGGTCCAGCAGCGCGAGCTGGCCACCATCAAGGCGACCTACCACGCGGAGGCGGCCGGGGCGCGGGGCGCGAAGGGCAACGCCGCCCGGCACGGCCAGGCCGGGTACTGGACGGTCCTGCACCCGTTCGCGCTGCCGTTCCAGCGCACCGAGTTCGTCAACACCGACGGCGGGGCGCAGTGGTCGGGCGAGTTCTCCCAGGAGCTCCCGCCCGCCGACGAGGAGTCGTTCCCCGAGTCGCTGAGCTGGTCGTTCTCGCCGCCGGAGACGCTGCGCGCCGGACGCACCTACGAGCAGGTGTGGAACAAGGCCGTCTTCGCACCGAGCGTGGCGGCGCCGGAGTGGCCCGAGGGCTACGCGTTCCGGTTCGGTGACACGCTGGTCGCCCAGGTGCCCACGCACGGCGAGGGCCCCGGACACCCCGGCGGATCCGTGCTCAGCGAGGCCCGGGTGGCGCTGTACCGCGGGAACACCCTGATCGGGGAGAGTGCCGAGAACTGGGGCGTGTTCGAGGTGCCGGCCGGCGCGGCCGACTACCGCCTCGAGCTCCTGGCGAAGCGCGGCGCGCCGCACACCCTGTCGACCGAGGTCGCCGCGAGCTGGACGTTCCGCTCCGGGCACGTCCCCGGCGAGGAGGCGCGGCGGCTGCCGCTCTCGACCGTCCGCTTCGACCCGGCGGTCAGCGTGCGCAACCAGGCCCCGGCCGGGCGGACCGTCCGCGTGCCGGTCCACATCGACCAGCAAGTGCCCGCAGCGGTACGGGCGGTGTCGGTGGACGTGTCGTTCGACGACGGGCGCACCTGGCGGGCCGTGCCGGTGCAGGGCACGGGCGCACACCGGACCGCCGTCGTCCGGCACCCGGGCGGGAAGGGGTTCGTGTCGCTGCGGGCCTCCGCGCGCACCGCTGACGGCACCGTGAACCAGCGCGTGATCCGGGCGTACGCGATCGGTTGATCCACCGCGGCGCACCCCTTCGTGCCGGACATCCGTCATGAGGGGGTGCGCCGCGCGTTGTTTGCGTCTTCCGTTGTCCGCCGCGGGCGGCGGGGCCGTTACGCTGCGGTTGTGGACACCGCATCGACGCGAACCCCCCGCCCGCCCGTCACCGTGCGCACGGCCGCCGTCTGGGCGGTGCTGCGCCGCGAACTCGACCGGCACGGGGAGAAGGCCCTGACCGTGCTGGACGTCGGCGGGGGCACCGGCGGGTTCGCCGTGCCCCTCGCCGAGCTGGGCCACTCCGTCACCGTGGTCGACGCGAGCCCCGACGCCCTGGCCGCCCTGACCCGCCGGGCCGCCGACGCGGACGTGGCCGGCCGGGTCCGGGCCGTGCAGGGCGACGGCGACGCGCTCGCCGGGCTCGTGCCGCCCGGCAGCGTCGACCTGATCCTGTGCCACGCCGGCCTCGAGGTCGTCGACGACCCGGCCGAGGTGGTGCGGGCGGTGGCCAGCGCGCTGCGCCCCGGCGGCGCGGTGAGCCTGCTGGTCGCCGGGCGGGCCGCCGCAGTGCTCAACCGGGCCTTCAACGGCCACCTCGGCTCGGCGTCCGTGCTGCTCGACGACCCCGACGGGCGGGCCGGGCGGCGCGACACGCTGCGCCGGCGCTACGACGCCTCGACCGCGGCGGAGCTGCTGGGTGCGGCCGGGCTCACCGTCGAGGAGACCCACGGCGTGCGGGTGCTGGCCGACCTGCTGCCCGCCGCCGTCGTGGAGGACGACCCGGGGGCGATGCTCGAGCTCGAGCTGGCGCTGTCCGCGCGGCCGCCGTTCCGGGACATCGCGTCGCAGCTGCACGTCTTCGCGCGCCGGCCGCTCGCCGCCGCGTGAACCTGCCCCTCCCCAGCGGGGTCCCGTCTCTTCCCGACGCCATCCCGTCGCTCCCTGGCGCGATCCCGTCTCTTCCCGGCGCGATCTTGCCGGGTGAGCCGTTCGCTGTCGTCCGGCCCGCGTACGGCGGCGGGAGCCTGGCCGACGTGCTGCCGGGGGTGTGCGCGGCGCTCGGGGTGCCCGGGTCGGCGGATCCGCTCGGGCTCACGGAGGTCCTCGCGGGCGTGGACCGGGTCGCGGTGCTGCTGGTGGACGGGCTGGGGGCGTACCAGTTGCCCTCGGTCCTGACCCACGCGCCGGCGCTCGGGCAGCTCGCCCGGCGCACGATCACCGCCGGATTCCCCTCGACGACTCCGGTGAGCCTCGCCACGCTCGCGACCGGGGTGCCGCCGGGTGCGCACGGGATCCTCGGCTTCACCACGCGGCTGGCCTCGGGGGAGACGCTCAACCACATCCGCTGGGGCGACGAGCCGGACCCCGCCGTCTGGCAGCCCGCGCCGACCCGGTTCGAGACCGCGCGGGCCGCCGGGGTGCGCTCGACGCTGGTCACGCGGCGTGACTTCCGGGGTACGGGTCTCACGGAGGCCTGTTATCGCGGGGCGGACTTCGCCGGCGCGGACTCCGGCGCGGAGCTGGCCTCGGCGATGCTCGCGGCGCTGGCGTCGCCGGGGATCGTGTACGGCTACCATCCCGACCTCGATCAGCGGGGGCACAGTGACGGGGTGGGGTCGGCGGCCTGGATCGCGGCCGCTTCGGGAGTGGGTTCGCTGGTGTCGCGGCTGCTCTCGGGGCTGCCGGCCGGGGCGGCGTTGCTGGTGACCGCGGATCATGGGCAGTTGAACGTGCCTCTCTCGGACCGATTCGATATTGGCGACATTTCGGATTGTTCCGCATCAGTTGTAGGCGTCGCGGGGGAGCCGCGTGTTCGATATCTGCATGTGGTGCCGGGGGCCGTGGGCGACGTGGTGGCGGCGTGCCGGGAGCGGCTGGGCGCCTCGGCGATGGTGCTGACCCGGGACGAGGCCATCGATTCGGGACTTTTCGGACCGGTTGCTGCCGCTCACCGGGACCGGATCGGCGACGTGGTGATCATCTGCCTGGGGGAGACCGTGGTGCTCGCCCGGGACTGGGAACCGGCGGCGGTCGGGCAGCTCGTGGCGTATCACGGGTCGCTGACTGCGATCGAGATGACAGTCCCGTTGCTCAGTTTTGTCGGACCCCCCGCCTAGTCTTGCCGCGTGGGACGAAGTCAGGCGATCGGGCGGGGGTTCGATCCGCGGTTCGGGCCGGGGGCCGACGACGCGGGGTGCACGATCCTGCACGTCGACATGGACGCGTTCTACGCGTCGGTCGAGGTGCGGCGGCGCCCCGAGCTGCGCGGCAAGCCCGTCATCGTGGGCGGGGCCGGCGGTCGCGGCGTGGTGAGCGCGGCCAGCTACGAGGCCCGGCGCTATGGCGTGCGCAGCGCGATGCCGTCCTCGCGGGCCCGCGCGCTCTGCCCGCACGCGGTGTTCCTGCCGCCCGACTTCACGGCATACACGGCCGCCTCCCGCGCGGTCATGAAGATCTTCCGGGACGTGACGCCGCTGGTGGAGCCGCTCTCGCTCGACGAGGCGTTCCTCGACGTGGCCGGCGCCCGGCGGCTGCTCGGCCGGCCCGCCGAGATCGCCCGCGGCATCCGCGAGAAGATCTTCGCCGAGCAGCGGCTCACCTGCTCGGTCGGCGTGGCCGCCACCAAGTTCGTCGCCAAGCTCGGCTCCACCCGCGCCAAGCCCGACGGCATGATCGTGGTCCCGGCCGCCGACGTGCTCGAGTTCCTGCACCCGCTGCCGGTCGGCGCCCTGTGGGGCGTGGGCGACAAGGCGGCCGAGCGGCTGCAGCGGCTCGGCCTCACCACCGTCGGCGACCTGGCCCGGGCGTCGCAGGCGATGCTGCGCGGCGCGGTCGGCGACGCCGCCGCGGCCCACCTGCACGAGCTGTCCTGGGGCCGCGACCCGCGCAAGGTCGTCCCCGAGCACGAGGAGAAGTCGATCGGGGCCGAGACGACGTTCGAGACCGACGTCACCGACCCGGCGGTGCTGCGCCGCCACCTGCTCGCCCTCAGCGACAAGGTCGGTGCCCGGCTGCGCGCCGCCGGGCAGGTCGGCCGCACGGTGTCGATCAAGGTGCGCTGGTCCGACTTCCGCACGGTCACCCGGTCCCGCACGATGGCCACGACGACCGATGTGGCACGCGAGATCTTCGAGACGTCCCAGGCGCTGCTGCGCACCCTCGGCGTCGCCGAGCCGGTCCGGCTGATCGGCGTCCGGGTGGAGGGCCTGGCGCCCGCCGCGAGCGCCCCGCGGCAGCTCACGCTGGGCGAACCCGAGAACGGCTGGCGCGAGGCGGAGGCCGCCGCCGACGCCGTCGCGGCCCGCTTCGGGCGGGCGATCGTGGGACCGGCCAGTCTTTTGGGACGTTCCGGCGCCCGCAGAACCGAAAATCACCCGCACTCGGCCGTCGTCCCGCTTTCCGACCCGCCGACGCCCTCGTAGACTTGCGGGAAGGCAGCCGATCGGCTGTCTCGCACCATCGGCCCGCCAGCAGCACCGCCGGGGGGCCGGACATGCGCCCGGGGAGGAATGCCGTGCCGCTCTCGGAGCACGAGCAGCGGCTGTTCGATCAGATCGAGCAGTCGCTTGCCGAGGATCCCAAGTTCGCCTCGGCTGTGCGCAACAGTGACCCGCGGTTCCACGCCCGCCGCCGCTACGTCATCGCGGCGTTCGTGATCGCACTGGGTCTCGCGCTACTGGTCTTCGGCACGGTGAGCGGCAACACGCTGCTCGGCGTGGCCGGCTTCGTGGTCATGCTGGCCTCGGCCGCGTTCGCCATGCAGGGCCGGCGCAAGGGCGGCGCCCCCGCCGACCTGCACGCCGTCGGCGGCACCGCGACCCGTCGCACCCGCCAGACCCGCCGCAGCGGAGGCCTGCTCGACCGCCTCGAGGACCGCTGGCGTCAGCGCCCGGAGGGGCACCGCTAGCAGCCCGACCAGCACCGACGACGTGGCGGCCATCCGGCCGCCATCGGCGTATCCGGACCGGCCCGGTCCGGCCTTCGCCGTGCCCTTCCCCACCCGCCCGGCCTCCGCCGTGCCGCTTTCGTGCCGTGCCGCTTCCGCGCCGTGGCGTGCTGACTCGTCGGCCGTCGGCGCATCCTTCGCCGGGCGCGCGCGTAGCGGATCCCCGCCTCGGGGCCTCGTCAGGTTCCCAAGGTCTTCTCGAAGGCCAGCCGGTTGTACGGCGACGCGTCGTACGGCGGGATCCCCCGGTAGCCCGCGCCCCGGTCGAGACCGATCGCCTCGCCCAGCGCCGGATGCGTCCCCAGCCGCAGCGTGCCGATCCCGCGCGCCGCGGCATCGTCCTCCAGCAGGCGCAGCAACCGCCGCCCCAGCCCGAGCCCCCGCGCCGCCGGCCCCACCCACAGATGCCGCACCTCCCCGACACCGGGCCTCATGCCGGCGGCCTCCGGACCGTCCCGGCGGGAGACCCGGTGCCAGGCGTGGCGTCCCCCTCGCGCGCGACCAGGAACGTCCCACCCAGCGTCCCGGGCGCGATCAGCGCATCGTCGTCGTAGCCCTCCGGGAAGCGCCCAGCCAGCTCCCCGGCGTAGGCCCGCAGGCACTCCCGAGCCTCCGCCGCATCGTCCGGAACCGCCGCAACCGTGACCGAGGCCAGTCGCAGCAGCGCACGAACCCGCGCCTGCGGCGACCAGCCCCCGGGCGGCGACCAGACCGCGGGCGGCAACGAAACCGCTGGCAGGCGGCGACGAAAACTGGCGCCGCCCCAGAGGGGGGCGGCGCCGGTGGGTGGGGCTGGGTCAGCGGCCGCGGTTGGCGAGCAGGCGGC
>CAKUMG010000341.1 GCA_934667465.1 uncultured Actinoplanes sp.
TACCTGGAGATCCTGCGCCTGCTGAGCTTCTTGCAGGGCGGGGACGACTAGCACTTCCCGGCTCCTCACGATGCCCGGTCCGCCCTCACGGTGGACCGGGCATCGTGCTGTCCGCACCCGCGCGCGGGCCGCCCCCAATGAGGTCGGCTCTCACGCGAGGAAGCGCTCGATCCGGGCGATGGTCGTGTCGTTCCCCTCGAACCGGACGGCCGCCATGCCGACCGCCCGCGCCGCCGCGCAGTTGACCTCGACATCGTCGACGAACAGGCAGTCGCCCGGCGCGACGCCGAGCCGCTCGGCGGCCTGCAGACAGGCGGCGGGATCAGGCTTGAGCAGCCCGGTCTCGTGCGAATAGAGCAGCTCCTCGACCAGCGAGCCGAAGCCGTAGGCGGCCTCCTCGCGCTCCCGGGCCCCCACGAAGCTGTTGCTCAGGATGCCCAGCCGGCACCGCCCCCGCAGCCCGCGCACATAGTCGATCAGCGGTCCGTTGGCCGTGCCCAGGTATTCGTGCCACAGGTCGCCCAGAAACCCGCCCACCTCGGCGGCGCTCAGGCCGAGACCCGCGAGCCGCCGCTCGATCTGCCGCTCCGTGATCCCGCCGACCTCCCCGGCGGCCCACACGTCGGCGAGGCTGCGGTCGAGCTCGTCCGCGGGCAGGCCGAGCCGCCGGCTCCAGCGCCCCAACCACCCCGTTGCCGGGGTCAGTTCCAGGACACCGCCGATGTCGAGGATGATCGCGCGATCCGCCATGCCCGCAATCTTCGGGGGCAGGGTCAAGCGAGCGCGGCCCGGACCTCCGCGATCTCCGCACCGGCCCGCTCCAGCAGCCCGGTCGGCGCCGGCGTGGCCACGAGGTCGTGGATCATCACCTTGAGCTGGTCCGGAAGGATCATGTCGGGCTCGCGGGGCACGGTCGCGGGCGGCCGTCCCTCCGCCTCGGCGCCCAGGTCGGCGAGCTTCTGCACCAGGGCGTAGACCACGTCGCCGCGCGAGCGGCCCGAGCCGGGCCCGGTGGCGGCGACCTCCCAGCGGCCGGTCTCCCAGTGACCCACCTGGGCGAGCAGCCGCCGGCACACGATCTGTAGTTCTTCCGCAGTCACGCAGCGACCCTATCCGGGCCCGGTGGAGCCGCTCAGCTCAGCCGCTCGAGCACCATGGCCATCCCCTGGCCGCCGCCCACGCACATGGTCTCGAGGCCGATCGACTTGTCGTGCCAGTCCAGGGCGTTGAGCAGGGTGCCGGTGATGCGGGCGCCGGTCATGCCGAACGGGTGGCCCACGGCGATCGCGCCGCCGTTGACGTTCAGCTTCTCGACCGGGATGCCGAGCTCGCGGTAGGACGGGATCACCTGGGCGGCGAAGGCCTCGTTGATCTCCACCAGGTCGACGTCGCCGATGGACATGCCGGCCCGGGCGAGCGCCTGATGCGAGGCGTCGACGGGGCCGAGGCCCATGATCTCGGGGGAGAGGGCGGTGACGCCGGTCGAGACGATCCGGGCCAGCGGCGTGACGCCCAGCTCGCGCGCCTTGGTGTCGCTCATGATGACCACGGCCGCGGCGCCGTCGTTCAGCGGGCAGCAGTTGCCCGCCGTGACCCGGCCGTCCGGGCGGAACACCGGCTTGAGCCCGGCCACGCCCTCGAGCGTCACGCCCGGGCGCGGGCCGTCGTCGGTGCTCACGACGGTGCCGTCCGGCGTGGTGACGGGGGTGATCTCGCGCTGCCAGAAACCGTCGGCGATGGCCTTCTCGGCGAGGTTCTGGCTGCGTACGCCGAACTCGTCCATGTCCTCGCGGGTGACGCCCTTGAGCTGGGCCAGATTCTCCGCGGTCTGGCCCATGGCGACGTAGATGTCGGGCAGCAGCCCGTCCTCGCGCGGGTCGTGCCAGGTCGTGCCGCCCTGCGCGGCCGTCGCGGTGCGGGCCTGGGCCTGGGCGAACCCGGGGTTCTGCCAGCCGCCGCCGACCAGGGCCTGCGCCTCGGAGGGCAGGCCGTCGGAGCTGCCGCGGGCGAACCGGGAGACCGTCTCGACCCCGGCGGAGACGAAGATGTCGCCCTCGCCGGCCTTGATCGCGTGGAAGGCCATCCGCGTGGTCTGCAGCGACGACGAGCAGTAGCGGGTCACGGTGGCGCCGGGCAGGCCGTCCAGGCCCAGCTTCACGGCGACGACGCGGGCCATGTTGAAGCCCTGCTCGCCGCCGGGCAGGCCGCAGCCCAGGTAGAGGTCCTCGATGAGCGTGCGGTCGAGCTGCGGCACCTTGGCGAGGGCCGCGTCGACGATGGTGGCGGCGAGATCGTCGGGGCGCAGATCCCGCAGCGAGCCCTTGTGGGCCCGCCCGATCGGTGAACGAGCAGTGGCGACGATGACGGCTTCCGGCATGCGAACCACGTTACGCGCCGGTAACTTGACGCGGAAGCATCACTTCGTCACACCCGTCGATCCCTCATTCCTGGATCGACGGGCGGCCCGCGGCCCGGGCGGCGTCACGGACGGCCGGATAGAGGGCGTGCGCCCAGACCCGGTAGCCGTCGGCCGACGGGTGGAAGCCGTCGTAGCAGAGCGTCCCGGCGTCGGCCCGGAAGACGGCCCCGGTCTCGTCGCCCAGATCGACGACGGTGCCGCCCGCGGAGGTCACCTCGGCGGCCTGCGCGCGGGCGATGCGGCGGCCCAGCCAGCCCGTGACCTGGCGCAGCGGCTGGGCGATCGAGCGGACGGCACCCAGGTCGGGGCAGGTGCCCACGACGACCTGGACGCCGGCGTCGCGCAGCCGGCGGACGGCGTTGCCCAGGTGCTGGGCCGACTCGTCCGCGCTGCGCAGCCCGGTGGCGTCGTTCGCGCCGATCAGGACCACCGCCACGTCGGGGCGGTCACCCAGCAGCGCGCGGGCCACCTGGGTGGCCAGGTCGGTGGAGCGCGAACCGGCCACGCCCACGCTGGAGAGCAGCACGTGCCGCGGGCCGAACTCCGGGGTGCCCTCGGCGAGCAGCCGGGCGAGCTGGCCGCCCACGGTCTCGGAGAGCCACTCCACGCCCACGCCGATCGCGGCCGAGTCACCGAGCAGCACCAGCCGCAGAGCCGGCGCGCCGGCCGGCCCCATCGACGTGCGGAGCGCCAGCCCCATGGTCGGTTTGGCATAGCGGCGGGTGCGCGCGGCTATCGCCTCACCGGCGAGAAGCGCGGCGCCGCCCACGGCCGAGGCGAACACCGTCGTCGCCGCCGCCCTGCCGATCCGTCCCGAAAGGCCCGTCATGTCGCCTCCCTGCCGTCGCGCCTGTCACACCGTCAGTCGACCGGCGACTGATGATCCTCCGGGGTCCAGCCTACGGCCCCGGACGCCGAGCGACCCGACCCACGGGTAACACGAGTGACCGTCCGGCTCGCCAGATGCGGCCGTGCGGATGACCATGCCCGCCCACCGCCGCGTGCCGCCTCACTCTCCGCCGCCCCGGCGACCGGTGCGTCGCCTGCGGGTGACGGATCGCCGAACGGGACGTTGCCGCCGGTCGGCGCGGGCTCGCCGGCTTGGTCGTCCGCGGGCAGCAGGTCGGTGGCACGGTGACCGAACCAGGCCCGCGACTCCCCGAACCACGGGTGCCGCCGGAGCCGCGCCCACGCCCCCGCGGGCCCCCGGGCGTGGCCGTTCACCACTGCCGCGCTGACCTCCGTGCCCGCCGAGCGCACCGCCTCCTGGGCCGCCTCCGGCAGGCTGCGGACGCCCTGGTTGCCGACGACGGGCGTGCGGTCGTCCTCGCCCAGCATCGCCATCAGGGTCGGCATGATGACCGCCGCCGCGCGGGCGTAGCCCTCGACCGACGGGTGGAACCGGTCCGAGCCGAACATGCGGACCGGGTCGGCGTAGAAGAACGGGCCCAGCAGATCGACCATGGAGACCGTGCGGCCGCCCGCCTCCACCACGGCGATGGTCTGCTCCGCCGCGAGCTGGCGGCTCCAGGCCCGGGCCAGCCAGCGCAGCGGCGGCTTGATCGGCTGGATGGCGCCGACGTCGGGGCAGGTGCCGACCACGACCTTGCAGCCGGCCGCTCGCAGGCGGCGGACGGCGTCACCGAGGTGGCGCACGGCGGCGGCGCGGTCCGAGACGTGGGTGACGTCGTTGCCGCCGATCATGATCACGGCGACCTCGGGCCGGAACTCGAGGGCGGCGTCGACCTGGTGGACCAGGCCCGACGAGACGGCGCCGACGACGGCCAGCCGGTGCAGCCGGACCGGGCGCCGCAGGCGGCGGGCGACCCCCGTGGCCAGCAGCGCGCCGGGGGTCTCCCGGGGGCGGTGCACGCCGTAGCCGGCGGCCGAGGAGTCGCCGAGGATCACCATGTCGATGGCCTTGCCGGCGAACTTGGGCCCATACAGGCCGTCACCCCGCGGCGGGGGAGCCTCGGCCGACGGGATGATCCGCCGTGCGTCGGCGGCCTGCCTCAGCAGCACGCCCGCGGAGAGGAGGGTGATGCCGGCCGCGGCCCCGGTGACGCTCCCCGCGACCTGTCCGGCGACCTTGATCCGGCGCCACTCGGTCTCCGTCAACCTGCGAACTTGACGCATGCTCTCCCTCGCTTCCGGTCGAAGGGGACCAGCCCGTCGGCTGATCGTCCGACACCTCGGCTGCACCGCGAAGGTGGACCTTAAAGAATAACTCGGACAAGCGACGTCCTGGCAAGTCTCCGGTTGCCGAGAGGCGGATGTGGCGCGGACCCGTCATGCTGGAGGGACGGGAAAGGGGACGACCATGGCTAGAACGTTGCAGCGCACGGCGGCGTTCACCGCGCTGGCGAAGGCGCTGATGTCCGGTTCGAGGGGTGGTCCCTCGCTGGGGAAGCGCATGGCCGCGCTGCCCCGCATGATGAAGGCCACAGCCCGCCGTGAGTACGACGGCGGGATGCGGGTGGCGCTGATGGCGGCCGCCACGGCGTACGTCATCTCGCCCATCGACGTCGTGCCCGAGGCGTTCCTCTGGGTCGTGGGCCTCGCCGACGACGCCGTCATGATCACCTGGCTGGCCGGCACCGTGCTGGCCGAGACCGAGCGCTTCCTCGAGTGGGAGCGGCAGCGCGACGCGATGATCGGGGGGGACGTCCTGCGCTGAGTCCGGCATCACAGGGACCGGAGTCCGACTCGGCTGCACCCTCCCCCGGGGGCAGTGCCCTACGCTGGGCCTCACCCACAGGTCAGGCACTCAGAAGGGCACAGGGACGTGCGGTATTACGACAACGTCGTCGAGATCATCGGGGACACCCCCCTCGTCCGGCTGCGCAACGTCACCGAGGGCATCGCGGCGACGGTTCTCGCCAAGGTCGAGTATTTCAACCCCGGCGGATCGGTCAAGGACCGCATCGCGCTGCGCATGGTGGAGGACGCCGAGCAGGCCGGGCTGCTCAAGCCGGGCGGCACGATCGTCGAGCCCACCAGCGGCAACACCGGCGTCGGGCTGGCGCTCGTCGCCCAGCTGCGCGGCTACCGCTGCATCTTCGTGTGCCCCGACAAGGTGAGCGAGGACAAGCAGAACGTGCTCCGGGCCTACGGCGCGGAGGTCGTGGTCTGCCCGACCGCCGTGGCGCCGGAGGACCCCCGCTCCTACTACAACGTCTCCGACCGGCTGGCCCGCGAGGTGCCGGGCGCGTGGAAGCCCGACCAGTACAGCAACCCCGCCAACCCGCGCTCCCACTACGAGGAGACCGGGCCGGAGCTGTGGAAGCAGACCGAGGGCCGGATCACCCACTTCGTCGCGGGCGTCGGCACCGGCGGCACGATCAGCGGCGTCGGCAAGTACCTCAAGGAGCAGGGCCCGGTCCGGGTCGTGGGCGCCGACCCCGAGGGCTCGGTCTACTCCGGCGGCACCGGCCGGCCCTACCTGGTCGAGGGCGTCGGCGAGGACTTCTGGCCGGAGACCTACGACCGCGGCGTCTGCGACGAGATCGTCGAGGTCTCCGATTCCGACTCCTTCGAGATGACCCGGCGCCTGGCCCGCGAGGAGGGCCTGCTGGTCGGCGGCAGCTGCGGCATGGCGGTGGTCGCGGCGCTCGAGGTCGCCCGCAAGGCCGGCCCGGACGACGTCGTCGTGGTGCTCCTGCCGGACGGCGGCCGCGGCTACCTGTCCAAGATTTTCAACGACACGTGGATGGCCCGCTACGGCTTCCTCGCCACCGGCGACGGCTCGCCGACGGTCGCGATGGCGCTGGCAGCCAAGGGCGGGGAGATGCCGCAGCTGATCCACGTGCACCCGACCGAGACCGTCCGCGACGCGATCGACTACATGCGCGAATACGGCGTCAGCCAGCTGCCCGTCCTCAAGGCCGAGCCGCCGGTGGTCACGGGCGAGGTGGCCGGCTCGATCGCGGAGAAGGCGCTGCTCGACGCGCTGTTCACCGGCCAGGCGCACCTGCACGACACGATCGAGCGGCATCTGGGCGAGGCGCTCCCGATGATCGGCGGCGGTCAGCCGGTCAGCGAGGCAGTCGCCCTCCTCGAGAAGGCGGACGCGGCGATGGTGCTGGTCGACG
>CAKUMG010000342.1 GCA_934667465.1 uncultured Actinoplanes sp.
GGTGCCGAGTGTCCGTGAGCTGGGGCAGGAACCGGCAGGGGCGGCGCGTCCTGCCCCCGGACGCGCGCGATTGCCCGTACGAGAGCCAGAGCCATTGCCGTGCCCTCGTGACCCCGACGTAGAGCAGCCGGCGCTCCTCCTCGAGCTGCTCGGGGGTCTTCGCGTACGTCGTCGGCAGCGTGCCGTCCGCGAGCCCCACCAGGAAGACCGCGTCCCACTCGAGGCCCTTCGCCGAGTGCAGCGACGCGAGCGTGACCCCGGCGACGGTCGGGGCGTGCTGCTGCTCGGCCCGGCGCGCCAGCTCGTCGTTGAAGGCGGACAGCGTCACGTCGCGCTGCACCGCGCCGCCGTCCCCTATCGGTTCCACGGCCGGGCTGCGCTCGTATTCCTCGGCGAGCGCGACGATCGCCGCGAGCGCCTCCCACTGCTCCCGCTGCGCACCGCCCGCCGGCGGCTGCGAGCGCGACCAGCCGGTGGCGGAGAGACCCTCGGTCACCGCCTGCACCAGCGGGGTCTCCCCGGGAGTCGACCGTACGGCGGCCCGCAGCGCCACCATCGCGCCGCGCACCTCGGCCCGTTCGAAGAACCGGTCGGCGCCGCGCACGACATAGGGGACCTCGGCCTCGGCCAGCGCCTCCTCGTACGCCTCCGACTGCGCGTTGGTCCGGAAGAGCACCGCGATCTCGCTGGCCGGCGTGCCCGCGGCGAGCAGCTCGCGGCAGCGCCGGGCGACCGCGAGCGCCTCGGCGGGCTCGTCCGGGAAGATCTTGAGATCGGGCTCGGCACCGGGCGGGCGCTGGCCGACGAGCTCGAGGCGCAGCTTGGCCTCGGTGCCCCGGGCCTGCTTGATGACCGCGTTGGCCAGGCCCACGACCTGCGGCGTGGACCGGTAGTCGCGGACCAGCCGGACGACGACGGCCTCGCGCCGCTGCCGCGGGAAGTCGACCAGGTACGCCGAGGTGGCACCGGTGAACGAGTAGATCGTCTGGCTGGCGTCGCCGACCACGGTCAGGTCGTCCCGGCCACCGAGCCACGCGTCGAGCAGGCGCTGCTGGAGCGGGTTGACGTCCTGGTACTCGTCGACGACGAAGTGCCGGTACTGCGAGCGGACCTGGTCGCCGACGTCCGGGTGCTCCTCGATGCCCCAGACCGCGGCGCGCAGCAGGTCCTCGAAGTCGATGACGCCCTGGCGCCGCTTGAGCTCCTCGTACGCGGCGAAGATCTCCGCGACCTTGGCCACCTCGTGCGGCGGTTCGCGCAGCGCCTTCGTGGCCGCCACCGCGTACTCCCCGGGCTCGACCAGGGACGACTTGGCCCATTCGATCTCGCCCGCGAGGTCGCGCGCGGCGGTGCGGTCGGCACGGACCCCGGCGCGGGCGGCGGCGAGGCCGACCAGCCGGGCCTTGCTCTCTACCAGCTCGGGCATGGCCCGGCCGGCGAGCAGCCGGGGCGCGAAGTAGCGCACCTGGCGCATCGCGGCGGCGTGGAATGTGCGCGCCTGCACCCGGCCGGCCCCGAGCGCGGTGAGCCGGGCGCGCATCTCGGCGGCCGCGCGGGCGGTGAAGGTCACCGCGAGCACGTGTCCGGGACTGATTTCCCCCGACAGAGTGCGATACGCGATGCGGTGGGTAATAGCTCTTGTCTTACCCGTGCCGGCCCCGGCCAGGATGCATACCGGCCCGGCGGGGGCGGTCACCGCCCGGCGCTGGTCCGGGTCGAGTCCGGCAAGAACGCGTTCCGCAGTCACAACCGGGAATCATGACACCGTTTCCCGGCGTTCCCCATGACGGCACGGTGCCATGTGATTTCTTCCGAAGGGATCCTGACAATGCTGACCATGTACTCGACGCCCTGGTGCGGCTACTGCCACCGGCTCAAGTCGCAGCTGGACCGGGAGGGCATCGCGTACGAAGTCGTCGACATCGAGCAGGACCCGAAGGCCGCCGACTTCGTGATGAGCGTCAACGGCGGCAACCAGACGGTCCCGACGATGAAGTTCGACGACGGTACGGCGATGACGAACCCGTCGATCAAGCAGGTCAAGGAGCACCTCGCCACCCTCTCCGCGTGACAGCGAAAGCCGCCCCGAAGGTCCGGGGCGGCTTTCGTCGTCAGGCGGGGGTCAGGGGCGCTGCAGCCAGAGTTCGACCAGGTAGAGCGCGATCGACGACCGCATGGGCAACCCGATGCGTACGCCGTCGGCCTCGAACTCGCCCTCGATCATCTCGGCCACCTGCGCCCGCGTGAACCACCGGGCGTCGTCGATCTCCGCGGGGTCGAGCACCAGCGGCTGCGCCGGATCGGCCTCGGCGAGGAAGCCCAGCATGAGCGAGCCCGGATAGGGCCAGCTCTGGCTGCCCTCGTAGTGCAGGCTCCGCAGCCGGATGCCCACCTCCTCGCGGACCTCCCGGACGACCGCCGCCTCGGCCGACTCCCCCGGCTCGACATAGCCGGCCAGGCACGAGAAGCGCAGCTGACCGCCCACCGCGGGCCAGGCGGCATTGTGACCGAGCAGACAGCGACCCTCCGGCCCGTCCACCCCGTCGTGGACCAGCACGATCATGGCCGGGTCGGTGCGCGGCCACATCTGCTTGCCGTCCTCGCCGACCCTCGTCCAGCCCGCCTCCATGACGGTGGTGGGCTGCCCGGTCTGCGGCGAGAAGAGATGCGACGCGTGCCAGTTGCCCAGCGCGGCCGCCGTGGTGAGGATCCCGGCGTCGCGGGGGTCGAGCCGGTCGCCGATCTCGCGCAACGTGCGCGCCTCGGCACCCTGCGGTGCCTCCGGCAACCCCGACGACACCGCGAAGATGGGTACGCCGTTCAGGTCGACGCCGAGGAACAGGCGCTCGCCCTCGGGTGCGGCATCGGCGCCGACCAGGACCAGCGAGGCGTCGTCGCGGTCCAGCCCGGTGACGAGCACCCGCCCGCCCTTGGCGACGTCGATGACCAGCACGAGGCCGGTCTTCCACGCCTCGGCCAGCCAGACCGCATCCGTACGGTGTTCCGCCGCACGATCCAGCGTCGTGCGCGCCAGCGGCGGCCCGCCCACCCCCGGCTGCTCGCCGATGTCGGGTTGTTCTCCTGGTGGCACAGTCACTCCGCGCTGCGCTCCACCGTCGTGAGGGCGGCCAGCGGGCCCTCGATCTTCTCCGCGTCGCCGAGCACGACCGTGACCGCACGGGCCGGCGCGAGATAGGTTGCCGCGGCCGCAGCCACCTGCTCGCGGGTCACCGCCGCGAGCGCGGCCGAGTGCTCCGTGAGGAAGTCGAGGCGCAGCCCGAAGCTCGCGTAGATGCTGGCCAGACCGGCGAGCCCGGCCTGCGTGGACATGCTCAGCCGCAGGGTGCCGAGGGCGTACCGGCGGGCCTGCTCGAGCTCGTCCTCGGCGGGCGGCAGGCTGGCGATGCGGCCCAGCTCGTAGAGGGTCTCGAGCAGCGCCGGCCCGGTCACCTCGGTCGCCACCTCGGCCGCCGCGACCAGCGAGGAGCCGGCCACGAAGTGCTCGATCGCGGTGTGCGGGCCGTACGTGTAGCCCTTGTCCTCGCGGATGTTCTCCACCCAACGGGACGAGAAGTAGCCGCCGAACACCATGTTGGCGAGCTGCAGCGCCGCGTAGTCGGGGTGCGTGCGGGGCACCGCGGGCAGGGCGAGGCGCAGCGACGACTGCACCGAGCCGGGCCGGTCCACCAGCAGCAGCGGGCCGGGTTCCAGCTCGGGGGTGGGCGGCACGGCGCTGTCCTTGGCCGCGCCGGTCCAGCCGCCGAGCGCCTTCTCCGCCGCGTCGATGGCCTTCTCCGGGTTCAGGTCGCCGACCAGCACGAGCACCGCGCCGTCGGGGCGCACGCGGTCGGCGTGCAGCGCGCGCAGCTGGCCCGGGCGGACGCCCTTGACCTGCTCGGGCTCGGGGGTCTGCACCGCGTACGGGTGGCGGCCGTAGATCCGTCCCAGCAGCGCCGTCCGGGCGAGGTGCGCCGGCTGGCTCTGCGCGACCTGGATGTGGTCCACGAGCCGGTCGCGCTCGGTGCCCACCTCGTCCGCCGGGTACGTCGCGTCGGTCAGCACTCCGGCGAGGATCTCCAGCATCCGGTCGAGGCCCGAGGCGAGCGAGTTGCCGCTGATCAGCAGCCGGTCCGGGTCGAGCCCGGCACCGAGGCCACCGCCGACCGTCTGCAGCTCGGCGGCGATGTCGATGCTCGACATGGTGCTCGTGCCGGTGAACAGCGCCTGCGACAGCAGCGTCGCCCGGGGCAGCGGGGCCCGGCCGAACGGCACGCGCAGCCGCAGCTCCACGAGCGGCACGGCGGGGCGCCGGATGGCGATGACCGTGAGCCCGGAGCCGAGGGTCCGCTCGGCCTGCTTCGGCAGCTTGATCTTGGAGTCCGGCACGAGGTCCGGAAGCGTACGAACAGTCACTGGTTTGCTCCCGCAACGACCTCGACGGTGGCGCGGCCCTCGGGCCGCAGGGCGGCGGCTGCCGCGACGATCTGCTCCTCGGTGACCTCGCCGACCAGGCGCGGCAGCTCGTTGAGCAGCTCGGGGCGGCCGCGCTGGAGCTCGAGCACCGCCATCGGCAGGGCACGGCCGAGCACCGCGTCGGTGTCGCGCAGCAGGTGCGTGGCCATCCGCGCCTGCGTACGGGCGAGCTCTCCGGGTGTCAATCCGCCCGTGGCGAGACGGTCCAGCTCCTCGTCGACCACCCGCAGCACCTTGTCGGCGTCGCCGCCGGGCGGCATGTGCGCCTGGAGCAGCAGCGCGGTCGGGTTGCGGACCTGGTATTCGTCGCCCATGAAGCCGATGTAGCCGCCCACGCTGGTGACGATCCGGTCGCGCTGCACCAGCCGCTCGACGAGCCGGGACGCGTCGCCGTCGGTCAGCACCTCGGCCAGCACGACGTAGGGCAGGTAGTCGGCGAAGCTCGCGATCGGGTCGGGCACCCGCCAGCCGGCCGCCACGGCGGGCAGCGGGGCCAGCTTGTCGACGTAGCTCTCGCGGCGCTCGGCGGTCAGGCCGGGCTCGTCGAAGCCGGGCAGCTCCGGCCGGGGGCGGGCCGGCACGTCGCCGAAGTGCCGCTCGATCATCGCGACCGCGGTCGGCACGTCGAAGTCGCCGGCGACCGCGAGCGTCGCGTTGCCGGAGGCGTAGTACTTGCGGAAGAACTCGGCCGCGTCGTCCACGGTCGCGCTCTCGAGATCGGTGAAGGAGCCGTAGCCGTCGTGCGCGTTGGGGAACGTCTCGAACATCACCGGCGGCAGCTTGAGCCAGGGGAAGCCGCCGTAGGGCCGGTTGAGGACGTTGACCCGGATCTCCTCCTTGACCACGTCGACCTGGTTGCGCAGGTTCTCCTCGGTCAGGCGGGGGCCGCGCATCCGGTCGCCCTCCAGGAAGAGCGCGCGCTCGAGCGCCCCGGCGGGCAGCACCTCGAAGTAGTCGGTGTAGTCGAGGTGGGTCGAGCCGTTGAAGCTGCCGCCCGCACCCTGGACGTGCCGGAAGTGCGCGAGCTTCTCGAGGTTCTCCGAGCCCTGGAACATCAGGTGCTCGAAGAGGTGGGCGAAGCCGGTGCGCCCCTCGGGTTCGGAACGGATGCCGACGTCGTAGACCACGGCCACCCCCACCACGGGGGCGCTGCGGTCCGGAGTGAGGACCACCCGCAGACCGTTGTCGAGGGTGATCCGTTCGACCGGATACTTCGTCGCGGGAATCTTCACTTTGCGCGCCACTCTGTGAATCTAACGCGCCGTCACACCCTCCGGCTCGTCCCCACGACGAGTGATCATCCCGCGCCGTTGCGTTCTCACCATGCGGTTGGGGGTTGACGACGCAACCCCACCTCCTCCACTATTCCCATCCATCAAGTAGAGAAAGCAGAGTATCGCGCTCCGCTGAGCGGGAGGAGATGGGCGGATGTACGTCTCGGCACGCACCGACTACGCCGTCCGGGCCATGCTGGCGATCGCCGCCGACCACCCGCACCTGGTGAAGGCCGCCACGCTCGCCGCGGGTCAGGACATTCCGCTGAGCTTCCTCCAGGGCATCCTGCTCGACCTGCGCCGCGCCGGGCTGCTGCACAGCCACCGCGGCGTCGACGGCGGATACCACCTGGCCCGGCCCGCCGACGGCATCACCGTCGGTGACGTCGTCCGGGCCGTCGGCGGAGCGCTGACCACCGTTCGCGGCCTGCCCACCACCACGACGACGTACCACGGGGTCGCGATCGGCCTCCGGGACGTCTGGGTGGCGGTGGAGGAGGCCATCGAGGGCGTGGTGGACAACCGCACCCTCGCCCAGCTCGCTGTCACCCCGGTCTGAGAGAGGTACCCATGCGCTCCCGCACTCTCCGTGCGCTTGCCGTCGCCACCACCGCCCTGCTCGCCTCGGCCGCGCTCACCGCCTGCGGTGGCGGCGACGACGAGGGCTCCGGGTCCGGCGGCGGCGACGCCGGCACCGTACGGCTCGGCTACTTCCCGAACATCACGCACGCGCCGGCCCTGATCGGCGTCAAGAACG
>CAKUMG010000343.1 GCA_934667465.1 uncultured Actinoplanes sp.
GAGCTGACCCCGCCCGCGCTCCTCAGCGGGCAGGGTCAGTGCAGAAGCGAGCGGGCGACGAGAATCGAACTCGCGTAATCAGTTTGGAAGACTGAGGCTCTACCATTGAGCTACGCCCGCGTGACATACGACCGCCCGGGGTTGCGGCGTGTCGGTGCCGTGGTCAGCGTACTGAATGATCCCGGGGTTTGGCGAACCGGTTCCCCCGCGTGGCGCTTGCCGCAGGGTCGTCGTGGCGGTTGGGGCGACGCCGCGGCACACGCGACGCAGCCGACCGCATACACTAGCCTGCGGCCTCCGGGGTGTGGCGCAGTTTGGTAGCGCACTCGCTTTGGGAGCGAGGGGCCGTGGGTTCAAATCCCGCCACCCCGACTTTCACCTATACGAAGAGATCCATCCAAGGAGTACGCCTGTGAAGAGCACCGTCGAGACGTTGAGTCCGACCCGGGTGCGGCTCGCCATCGAGGTGCCGTTCGACGAGCTGAAGCCCAGCCTGCAGAAGGCGTACCGGGAGATCGGGTCGTCGATCCAGCTTCCCGGCTTCCGCAAGGGCAAGATCCCGGCGGCCGTCATCGACCAGCGCGTGGGCCGTGGCGCGGTGCTCAACGAGGCCGTGCAGGAGGCGATCCCGCAGCAGATCCTGGCTGCCGTGCGCGAGCACGAGGTGAAGACCCTGGGCCGTCCCGAGGTGGAGATCACCGAGTTCGCCGACAACGAGCCGCTGAAGTTCACGGCCGAGGTCGACGTGCGTCCGGAGATCACCATCCCGGACCTGTCCACCATCAAGGTGGAGGTGCCGGCCGTCGAGATCGGCGACAACGAGATCGACGAGCAGATCAACGGCCTCCGGGAGCGCTTCGCGACCCTGAAGACCGTGGAGCGCCCGGCCGCGGAGGGCGACTACGTCCAGCTCGACCTGCGCGCGACCGTCGACGGCGAGGAGGTGCCGGGCGGCTCGGCCACCAACATCTCGCACGAGGTCGGCAGCAAGCAGCTGCTCCCGGGTCTCGACGAGGTGCTCGTGGGCATGTCGGCCGACGCGGACGCCACGTTCACCACCCAGCTCGTGGGCGGCGACTTCGCCGGCCGTGACGCCGAGGTGGCGGTGACCGTGCGCTCGGTCAAGGACAAGCAGCTCCCCGAGATCGACGATGAGTTCGCGCAGATGGCGAGCGAGTTCGACAGCCTCGACGAGCTCAAGGCCGACCTCAAGGAGCGGCTGGGCAAGGTCAAGAAGGTCGAGCAGATCTACGCGGCCCGCGACGAGGCGCTCAAGCAGCTCGTCGAGGCCGCCGAGATCCCCGCGCCCGAGGGCATCGTCAAGGACGAGGTCGAGGGTCGCAAGCAGGCCATGAACGACCAGCTCGAGCGGATCGGCGCGAGCCTCGAGGACTACCTCGCCTCCGAGGAGAAGACCGAGGAGCAGATCGACACCGAGCTGACCGAGGCGGCCACCGAGGGCGTCCGGATCCAGCTGCTGCTCGACACCATCGCCGACGCGGAGGACATCCAGGTCAGCGACGACGAGTTCGGTCACGAGATCGTGCACCGGGCGCAGCGGGCGCAGATGCAGCCGCAGCAGTACTACGACCAGCTCGTGCAGTCGGGGTCGGCCGCCGCCGTCTTCGGCGACGTGCGCCGTGGCAAGGCCCTGGCCAACGTCATGGAGCAGGTCGAGATGAAGGACACCGCGGGCAACGTCCTCACCCTGGACGACCTGCGCGAGGCCAGCGACGACCACGCGGGTCACAACCACTGAGAACGCCTGATGAGGGGCCGCCGCGTTGTGCGGCGGCCCCTTGTCGTTCGGCGTGCGCCCCGGCCCACGGGATCGGCCCTGGTGCGCTGTCAGCGAACACCTGCCCGAGCGGGAAGCTGATGCGCATCTGACCGGTTAGGTTGGTCGTACGACGGACAACCTGCCGACCGGAACCTCGGCCGGCATCAGTCAGCGGTGAAGGGCTGTCATGACCGATCTGCACCTCCCTGCGAGTCCCACGCTGCGTGGTGACTCCCTCAGTGGCAACCTCGACGATTCGGTCTACAACCGTCTGCTGCGCGAGCGGATCATCTTTCTCGGCAGCGAGGTGACCGATCAGGCTGCCAACCGCATCTGCGCGCAGCTGCTGCTGCTCTCCGCGGAGGACCCCGAGCGCGACATCAACCTCTGGATCAACTCGCCGGGTGGCTCGGTCTACTCCGGCATGGCGATCTACGACACGATGCAGTTCATCGACAACGACGTCTCCACCGTGGCCATGGGCATGGCCGCGTCGATGGGGCAGCTGCTGCTCTGCGCGGGCACCAAGGGCAAGCGTTACTCGCTGCCGCACGCGCGGATCATGATGCACCAGCCGTCGGGCGGCATGGGCGGTACCGCCGCCGACATCGCCATCCAGGCCGAGCAGATGCTGTACACCAAGCGCATGTTCCAGGAGCGGGTGGCTTTCCACACCGGCCAGGACCAGGCGACGATCGAAACCGACTCCGACCGGGACCGCTGGTTCACGGCGGAGGAAGCCAAGAACTACGGCTTCATCGACAAGGTGATCACCGGGGCGACGCAGGTCCCCGAGGGCGCCGGAACGCTGAACTGAGGAGCTGAGTAATGACAGACCTGACTATGCCTCCCGGGTTCGCTCCGGTGCACAACCGCTACGTCCTGCCCTCGTTCGTCGAGCGCACGTCGTACGGCGTGAAGGAGTCGAACCCGTACAACAAGATGTTCGAGGACCGGATCATCTTCCTCGGCGTCCAGGTGGACGACGCGTCGGCCAACGACGTGATGGCCCAGCTGCTGACGCTGGAGAGCGCCGACCCGGACCGCGACATCATCATGTACATCAACTCGCCCGGTGGCTCGTTCACGGCCATGACGGCGATCTACGACACCATGCAGTACATCCGTCCCGACATCAGCACGGTCTGCCTGGGCCAGGCGGCCAGCGCGGCGGCGGTGCTGCTGGCCGGCGGTTCGCCCGGCAAGCGGATGGCGCTCCCGCACTCGCGGATCATCATCCACCAGCCGGCCACCGAGGGCGGCTACGGTCAGGGCTCGGACATCGAGATCCAGGCCCGCGAGATCCTGCGGATGCGTTCCCAGCTCGAGGAGCTGACCGCCAAGCACTCCGGTCAGCCGCTCGAGAAGGTCCGCAAGGACATCGACCGTGACAAGATCATGACGGCCACCGAGGCCAAGGAGTACGGCATCGTGGACACCGTCCTCGCGAGCCGCAAGAAGAGCCTGCAGGGCGTCGGCGCCGGCAACTGACATCCTCCGCGGCGCGCCCGGGTTCGGCCCGGGCACGCCGCGGTGGCTTTTGCCGATCAAGAGCCGACAACCACCCCTGCCGTACGCGGTGCAGCACCGCGGGTGTCGGAAGGCCCACCAGCCGGGTACGACCCCTACGCCGTGTCACGGTGCGTCCGGCGCAGGCTAGACTGACCAACCCCTGACACGCCCGTTTTGGGGGGTCGGAGAACAGCACCTTTGCGGGTAACGTCGAGTCGGCAACCTCAGCTACGCACGTCGGCAGACGATGAACTGTGCAAGACGATGATTTGGCACGAGGAAGATCGTCCTCAGAGCCGCGGGCCGGCGACAGCCGGCCGATGAGCGCAGGGAGAACGTAGGTGGCACGGATCGGTGACGGTGGCGACCTACTGAAGTGCTCGTTCTGCGGGAAATCGCAGAAGCAGGTCAAGAAGCTCATCGCGGGCCCAGGGGTCTACATCTGTGACGAGTGCATCGACCTCTGCAACGAGATCATCGAGGAGGAGCTGGCCGAGACCGGCGAGGTGAAGTGGGAAGAGCTTCCCAAGCCGATGGAGATCTGCCAGTTCCTGGACAATTACGTGGTGGGGCAGGAGAACGCCAAGAAGGCACTCTCCGTCGCCGTCTACAACCACTACAAGCGGATCCAGGCCGAGTCGAACGGCGCGCCCGGCGCGGGCAGCGACGTCGAGGTGGCCAAGTCCAACATCATGCTGATCGGCCCCACCGGCTGCGGCAAGACGCACCTGGCGCAGACGCTGGCCCGGATGCTCAACGTCCCGTTCGCGATCGCCGACGCCACGGCGCTGACCGAGGCAGGCTATGTTGGTGAGGACGTCGAGAACATCCTGCTCAAGCTGATCCAGGCCGCCGACTACGACGTCAAGCGCGCCGAGCAGGGCATCATCTACATCGACGAGGTCGACAAGATCGCCCGCAAGAGCGAGAACCCGTCGATCACCCGCGACGTCTCCGGCGAGGGCGTGCAGCAGGCGTTGCTCAAGATCCTCGAGGGCACGGTCGCGAACGTGCCGCCGCAGGGCGGCCGCAAGCACCCGCACCAGGAGTTCATCCAGATCGACACCACCAATGTGCTGTTCATCGTGGGTGGTGCCTTCGCGGGGCTGGACCGGATCATCGAGGCCCGCACCGGCAAGAGCGGCGTCGGCTTCGGTGCCCACCTGCGGTCGGTCTCGGAGCGCAACACCGACGACGTGTTCGGCAAGGTCATGCCGGAGGACATGCTGAAGTTCGGGCTCATCCCCGAGTTCATCGGCCGGCTTCCCGTGATCACGACGGTGCGCAACCTCGACCGCGAGGCGCTCATCAAGATCCTCACCGAGCCCCGCAATGCGTACGTGAAGCAGTACCAGCGGCTCTTCGAGCTCGACGGCGTGGAACTGGAGTTCGACGAGGGCGCCCTCGAGGCGATCGCGCACCAGGCGATGCTCCGGGGCACCGGCGCCCGCGGCCTCCGCGCCATCATGGAGGAGGTCCTCCAGAACGTGATGTTCGAGGTGCCGAGCAACCCCGACGCCGCCCGGGTCGTCATCACCCGGGGGGTCGTGGAGGAGAACGTCATCCCGACCATCGTCCCGCGTGAGTTCGTCGGCCGGCGCCGCCGTGATCGCGAGGAGAAGTCCGCCTGAGCGGGTCACAGGCCCTCCGGGGTGTGCCGGCCCGGGTTCGCCGGGGCCGGCGGTCTCCGGCCTGGCCTGGCTCGCTCTCACAGCATCGGTCGTGCCCCTTGAGGGGCGCGACCGTTCTGGTTTCCGGGCCTCGTCGTGCCGAATCTTGTTCTGCTCGGCCCCGTCGTGCTGGGCCTCGCCTTTCCGGGCTTGCTCCGTAGGGTGGTCGCATGCGCGTTGCCGTGTGTCAGATGAACGCCCGCGATGACCGTGCGGCCAACCTGGCGGTCGCCCGGGGTTTGCTGGAGCGGGCCGCGGAGGCCGGGGCCACGCTGGCTGTCCTGCCCGAGTACGTCGACTATCTCGGGCCCAGCGCGGGGCTCCCGGCCCCGGAACCGGTCGACGGCGAGTTCGCGGAGTTCTTCGCGACGGCGGCCCGTGAGCTCGGGCTGTGGGTGCATGCGGGCTCTTTCCACGAGGCCGGCCCCGACCCGGAGCGCACCTGGAACACGTCGCTGGTCTTCGACCCGTCCGGCGCGCTCGTGGCCACGTACCGCAAGATCCATCTTTATGACGTGGAGATCCCGGGCCGGGTCTCCTATCAGGAGTCGCGCTCGGTGGCGCCCGGCAAGGAGACCGTGGTCGCGGAGATCGACGGCGTGCCGACCGGACTCTCGATCTGCTACGACCTGCGCTTCCCGGAGCTCTACCGCCGGCTCGCGATCGACGGGGCCAAGGTCCTCGTGGTGCCGGCCGCGTTCATGCTGCACACCGGGCGCGACCACTGGGAGGTGCTGCTGCGGGCGCGCGCGATCGAGAACCAGTGCTACGTGGTGGCCGCGGGGCAGATCGGGGATCACGATCCGGGGCGCACCTGCTTCGGGCGGAGCATGATCGTGGACCCGTGGGGGACTGTCGTGGCCCAGGCGCCGGACACGGTGGGGGTAGTGACTGCGGACCTCGACCTGGCGCGGCTCGACGAGATCCGTACGACTGTGCCGAGCCTGGCCAACCGCCGCTTGTAGTTCGGTACGTCTGATTCAGTACGTCTGAAGCAGGTAGCTCAGGACAGCGACGCACACCACAGCTCCGCCGGTGAGGAGCAGCGCGCCGCCCATCCGGGAGGGGCCGCGCTGGACGAGCCGGAACACGGACACCACGACAGCCATCAGTACCAGGATGCCGATGAGCAGCTGAGACACCGGCAGCAGCTGCTCGAACAGCGCGTCGGCGGCATACGCCGGGTCATCCCTCATGACTGCCACTGTGGCACGACCCGGGGCCTGGTGTGAGTTAGCGGGACGGATGTCGATTTGCGTTTCGGGTGGGGCGTCCCGTAACTTTCTCTCTGCCCACGGGGAACCGGGAGGAACGGGGACGAAAGTCGCCGATCCGGCCGGTGAGCCGAGGGCAGCTCGCCGAAGCGTTAAGCTGAGGCAGCACCGGGCGAAGCCAGGGCAACGGAAACACCGAGTTGCGCTAGCGAGAACGACCGGGTAAAGTAAGCCGGGCCTGCGGGGCACCGAGCGGATGGATCACTGAGTGATCTCCGAGCGGCTCGCACGGCCACCCACAACGATCTC
>CAKUMG010000344.1 GCA_934667465.1 uncultured Actinoplanes sp.
GGCCAGCGGCGACGGCAGCGGCAGCACCGGTGCGTACACGGTCAACATCTCGGCGGCGGCCGCCGACCGTGACTTCTTCGCCGTCAAGCTCCGGGCCGGTGACGTCATCGGCGCCTCGGTCAAGGGCTCCGCGACGTACCTGACCGTCTACGACACCGCGCCGACCGAGGTGCACGGCTCCAACCAGGACGCCAGCTACATCTACCCGTCGGACAGCCCGCTGCCCGGCGGCGGCAACGCGGTCACCGACCACGTCGCGACGAAGAACGGCTGGCACTACCTCGGCGTCGCCCAGGGCAGCGGAGCCTACGACATCACCGTCGAGGCCTACCGCCCGCCGCTCGAGGGCACCCGGCCCGTGCAGAAGCTGTTCCTCGACTTCGACGGCCAGCGGGTCAACACCGGGATCTTCCAGGGTACGGGCAACGTGACGCTCAGCCCGTTCGGCGCGTTCCTCGCCCAGTGGGGCATCCCGCGCGTCCAGGAGGACGAGGTCATCGACGCCATCGTCGCCGGTGTCGAGGAGAGCCTCGAGCACGACCTGATCGAGAGCGGCCTCAACGGCAAGTTCGAGATCGAGGTGCTCAACAGCAAGGACCACGAGGACCCGTGGGGTGACCCGAACGTCAGCCGGGTCATCGTCGGCGGCACCATCGCCGAGTCCGGTGTCAGCACCATCGGCATCGCGCAGAGCATCGACCCGGGCAACTTCGGCACCGAGGAGACCGCTCTGGTCCTGCAGGACGTCCTCAGCGCCCCGGCCGGTCCGTCGTCGTCGCTGAACACCTACCTGACCCCGGCCAGCGACCGGATCGGCTTCGTCGCCCAGGCGCAGGCCAACGTGATCTCGCACGAGGCGGGTCACTTCTTCGGCAACTTCCACACCGACAACGCCAGCGAGAACATCAACCTCCAGGACGCCGGCGGCGCCAACTTCCAGAACCTCTACGGCGTCGGCCCGGACGGCGTCGGCGGCACGGCCGACGACCTGGACGTCGACTTCGGCCACGACCGCTTCAGCCCGGCCGAGGGCTTCCAGGGCACCGAGGACACCCTGGGCCGCATCGTCTTCGGCGTGACCAGCTAGTCCTGTTCCTGTTCCTGCGGTTCTGAGCGGCGGCCGGCCCGATTCGGGCCGGCCGTTCGCGTGCCGGCGCCTCGCGGGGCCCGGTGTCGCCGAGTGACCCAACGGTCAGCGCCCGTGACTGACCCCACCCGCCGCCACGCGCGCGGCCGACCTGCCACCCGCCGCTCGCGCCTCACCTGCCGCCCTCCAGCTTCTGCAGAGCGCGGCGCGCGGACCGGACATCGGCGCCCGACGCCCGCAGAGTCCGCCCGGCCGCGCCGCCGGGCTCATCGATGAGTCCCAGCTGTCAGGTACGCCGCCTTGACCAGCAGAAATGCTCGCCGGCCGGCATGGGGCGGCAATCGCCGCCCGAACCCGCGAAAGTGGCACGAAAAGGCATGCCCCCGCCCTTGACCCTCCGCCACTAGTCATGGGAGGTTGATCTGGACAGCGAGGCCGGTTCGCGAACCGCCCGGCCCGTGGTCGAGGCGGAGGCCCGGTGCAGCCGTATTGCCCCGGGCCTCCGCCTGGCAGCTTGCCATGATCTCGGCGCCGTGACGACCCCCTCGCTGCCACAGTCCCGTCCGGGCCGGTCGCGGGGGACGCTCCTCGGCCCGTCCGACTTGGACGATGGGTAGGGCAACACCGCTCGACCGGCGCCGAAGCCGGTCACCATCGGTAGGCGCGGTGGAAACATGCCACCTCGAAGACCGATGCAGTGTCAGGCCGTGCGGCTCACTCGTCGAGCCACGACAGGTCTGGGGCGGGCAGGTCCGTGACGGAGCCCTCCCGGACCTGCCAGATCCTGGCGCCGACCTGATCTTCGGCGGTGACGACGAACAAGCCCGTGGGCCGGTCGCCGTCCTCGTCGACCGGCGGCAAACGGGCGAGATTGTCGACCTGATCACGAAGCCACGGCAGCGCGCCCCGTCGAAGGTCACCGCCGTAGAAGAGGTACAGCGTCCAGTTGAACGGTTTCGCCGGGAAGGCCCACCCGCCGGAGTACAGATCGTGCCGGTTGCGCTCGATGATCAGCTCCGCGCCGGCACGTTGCCCGAAGTCGAGCTCGATCCAGCCGCGGACCGATGCGTACATCCCCATAGTCCGGCACGGTAGTAGGCGAACCCTTGAGCGCCGCCTCGGCGGCGGCGCTCACCTCCGCGATCCGGACAGGGCCGGGGTCAGTCCTTCATGGCGCTTTCGACGTCGGCGTGCAGAGACAGGTAGCTCGTGAGGCCGAGCGTGTCGAGCAGCCGGCGGAGGAAGCCGGACGGGGCCGCCAGGCGGACCCAGCCGCCGTGTTCCATGGCTCGGCCGTGGGCGGTGACGAGGACGCCGACGCCCATGGAGTCGCAGAAGTCCAGGCCGGACAGGTCGACGACGATGTGGGGGGTGGAGCGTTCGACCAGGCGGCCGAGGTTGGCTTTGAGGGCCGGGGCGGTGTCGATGTCGAGAGAGCCGCGGAGGGTCAGGACCGCTGTGTTCGGTGGGTGGTGCGCGACCGAGACCTGCATCGTGGGGTGTCGCTTTCTCGCCGGGTGGGCAGGGTCAGCCGTGGATCTTAGTAGAGGGTGTCGGTGGTCACTCAAGCGTAGGTGACTGAACGCTCGGCGGCGACTCCAGCGCGTACGGCAAAATGCCCCGCGAGCGTCGCAAGCAACGAGCCGGAGCAAGCGCCGAGCCCGCAGCAAGTGCCACGCGTAGGCATCGGCGAAGAGGATGCGCGTACCGTCGAGGTCGTGACCATCGCCAAGGGCGACGTAGCGCCCGATTTCGAACTGCAGGACCAGGACGGCACCCCGCGAACTCTCGGCGAGCTGCTCCAGGCCGGTCCGCTCGTGCTCTTCTTCTATCCCGCCGCCCTCTCCAAGGGCTGCACCGCCGAGGCCTGCAACTTCCGGGACCTGGCCGCCGAGTTCCGCGAGGCCGGCGTCCAACGGGCCGGCATCAGCCGCGACCCGGTGGCGAAGCAGAAGGAGTTCGCCGACAAGCACGGGTTCGACTATCCGCTGCTGTCCGACGAGGGGTCGACGGTCGCCGAGGCGTACGGCGTCAAGCGCAAGCTGCCCCTCGGCCCGCTCAGCACGAAGCGGCTGACCTTCGTCATCGGCACCGACCGCACGGTCCTCGACGTGATCCACAGCGAGATGGACATGAACCAGCACGCGGACCGCGCCCTCGAAGCAGTGCTCAAGGCGCGGCCCGCATAAGAACCGGCGCGGCCCGTGTGAAGACCGGCCCGGTCCGCGAGAACGCGGACCGGGGAGAAGCGGTCAGAGCTCGTTGCGCCACTTCCGGCCCGAGCGCCCGATCAGGCGGTCGGCGTCGGTCGGGCCCCACGAGGCCGCCTCGTAGGTCGGGATCGGCGACTGGTCCGCGGCCCAGTGTTCGATGATCGGGTCGACGATGCGCCAGCACTGCTCGACCTCGTCGGTGCGGATGAACAGCGTGGGGTCGCCGAGCAGGGCGTCGAGCAGCAGCCGCTCGTACGCCTCCGGCGACTCCTCGCGGAACGTCTGCTCGTAGGAGAAGTCCATCGACGCCGTGCGGACCCGGAACGAGTGGCCCGGCACCTTCGCGCCGAAGCGCAGCGAGATGCCCTCGTTGGGCTGGATGCGCAGGATCAGCGCGTCCGCGTCGAGCTCGGTGAGCTGGTTGGTCGGGATCGGCAGGTGCGGGGGCCGCTGGAACTGCAGGGCGACCTCGGTGACGCGGGCCGGCAGCCGCTTGCCGGTGCGCACGTAGAACGGCACGCCCGCCCAGCGCCAGTTGTCGACGTTGAGCCGCATCGCCGCGTAGGTCTCGGTGCGGCTGAGCGGGTCGACGCCGACCTCCTCGCGGTAGCCGGCCATCAGGTCGGCCCGGGTGCCGCCGCGCGTGTACTGGCCGCGGACGGCCAGGTCGGCGATGTCGCGGTCGGTGGGGAGCCGGATCGCCTGCAGGAGTTTGACCTTCTCGTTGCGCAGCCCCTCGGCGTCGAACGAGGCGGGCGGCTCCATCAGGGCGAGCGCGAGCACCTGCAGCACGTGGTTCTGCACGATGTCGCGCATCGCGCCGGCGTGCTCGTAGAAGCCGCCGCGGGTGCCGACGCCCAGCGTCTCGGCGACCGTGATCTGCACGTGGTCGACCCAGGAGCGGTTCCAGATGGGCTGGAAGATGGCGTTGGCGAAGCGCAGCGCCAGCACGTTCTGGACGGTGTCCTTGCCCAGGTAGTGGTCGATGCGGAAGACCTGCGGCTCGTCGAACGCGGCGTGCACGATGCCGTCGAGCTCGCGGGCGCTGGCCAGGTCGTGCCCGTACGGCTTCTCGATCACCAGCCGCGAGAAGGAGCCCTCGCGGGCGACGTTGAGCCCGGCGCCGGCGAGGCCGTTGATGACCGGCTCGAACGCCTCGGCGGGCGTGGAGAGATAGAAGATCCGGTTGCCGGACGTGCCGCGGGTGGCGTCGAGCTCGTCGAGGGTCTCGGCGAGCCGCTTGAAGGTCTCCGGGTCGTCGTAGCCGCCGGAGACATAGCGGATCCCGCCCTGGAGCTGCTGTTTCTCGGCTAGGCTGCGACCACCGAGGGCACTCTCGGCGAACTGGTGGTCCTCCATCGGCGTGCGGGCCACGCCGACGAGCGCGAACTCGTTGGGCAGGCGGTTGTGCCGGGCCAGGCTCTCCACCGCCGGCAGGAGCTTGCGGCGGGTCAGGTCGCCGGACGCACCGAAGATCACCAAGGTGGCGGGCGGGGCGTTGCGATCCTGTGCGAGCTGGGGAACTGTGTCCATCGTCCGATCTTCCTCCGACCGCGTACGTGAGCTTGCCTTCGAACTTTACGCAGCGCGAACCCCTCACGGATCAATCGCTTCCGCCGATGCGGGTAAAGCCATGGCTACAAAGGTGGCAAACTGGCGCGTAAGCCGCCAACCGGCAGAGGAGAGCTCGTGAAGTACCGCCTGGTTACCCGCAGTGACTTCGACGGCCTGGTCTGTGCCGTGCTGCTGCGGGTGCTCGACATGATCGACGACATCACCTTCGTGCACCCGAAGGATGTCCAGGACGGCGTCTGCGAGATCACCGAGCGTGACATTCTGACCAACCTGCCGTACGACGCCCGCGCCTACCAGGTCTTCGACCACCACCACTCGGAAACCCTCCGTGGTGAGGGCGAGGACCGGTCGAACCACATCATCGACCCCGACGCGCCCTCGGCGGCCCGGGTGATCTACGACTACTTCGGCGGTGCGGAGCGTTTCCCCGAAGTCCCCGAAGACTTGATGCTGGCGGTGGACCAGGCCGACTCCGCCAACTACGAGCTTCGCGACATTCTGGACCCGCAGGGCTGGACGCTGCTCAACTTCCTGATGGACAGCCGGACCGGGCTGGGCCGCTTCCGCGAGTTCCGGATCTCGAACTACAAGCTGATGATGCTGCTCATCGACGCCTGCCTGCAGATGGCGTCGGCGGACGAGATCCTGCAGCTCAAGGATGTCGCCGAGCGCGCGGAGATGTACCGGGAGTGCTCGGCGCTCTTCGTCGAGCAGCTGCGCCGGGTGAGCCGGGTCGAGGGCGACGTGGTGATCGTCGACTACCGCGACGAGGACACGATCATGGCGGGCAACCGGTTCATGATCTACGCGCTCTATCCCGAGGCGCGCGTCTCGGTGCACGTCATCTGGGGCCGCGCGAAGCTCAACACGGTGTTCGCGTGCGGCAAGTCGATCCTCGACCGCACCTCGCCGGTCGACATCGGCTCGGTGATGCTCAAGTACGGCGGCGGCGGTCACCTCGCGGCCGGCACCTGCCAGGTCCCGCACGAGGACTCCGCGCGCGTCGAGAAGGAGATCATCGACGCGCTCAAGACCCCGCAGGCCACCCTCTTCAAGGGCCTGGTCCTGAGCCACTGAAAAAGCTGAGTCACTGACGTGTGTCGGCGGGGTGGGAAGCGCCCGCTCCCCACCCCGCCGGACGCAGGTCGTGGATCTTGCCCTTGATCCCACCTGCCAGTCGTGTTCCGCGCCCCACGCGCTTGTCCACGACCGGGGACCGCCCGCGACGCGTCGCGATCGATCCCCGCCGGCCTGCGCCCACCTGCGCAGGCACGTCTCTCAGTCCTCCGGGCCGTCCTGGTAGCTCCACGAGGTGACGCGGGGCTTGCCGGCCCCGGCGGTCGCCAGTTCCTTCCCGGCGGCGGGTTCGTCGCTGGTCGCGCCTGCTTCCGCCGTACGCGGTGTGCGCCGCGCCCGCACCACGGCGACGGCCCCGCCGGCGGCAGCGAGCGCCGCGACGACCCAGCCGCCGACCGTCCAGAAGCCGGGGCCCTGATCGGCCTCCGCCTCGGCCAGCGCCGCGAACATCGCCTCGTCCACGGCGTCGGTGCCCGTCGCGGCGGTGTCCGTGCCGCCGTGCCCGGCGTGCCCGGTCGCCTGCCCCGGCAC
>CAKUMG010000345.1 GCA_934667465.1 uncultured Actinoplanes sp.
TGCCGGAGCCGACGAATACACCCTCGGCACCGAGCTGCATCATCATCGCCGCGTCCGCCGGCGTGGCGATCCCGCCCGCGGTGAACATGACGACCGGCAGCTTGCCCGTCGATGCCACCTCCTTGACCAGCTCGTACGGCGCCTGGAGCTCCTTGGCGGCGAGGAACAGCTCGTCGGGCGGCAGCGACGTCAGCCGGCGGATCTCGCCGCGGATGGTGCGCATGTGGGTGGTGGCGTTGGACACGTCGCCCGTGCCGGCCTCGCCCTTGGAGCGGATCATGGCCGCGCCCTCGGTGATCCGGCGCAGCGCCTCGCCGAGGTTGGTCGCGCCGCACACGAACGGCGCGGTGAACGCCCACTTGTCGATGTGGTTCGCGTAGTCGGCCGGGGTCAGCACCTCGGACTCGTCGATGTAGTCCACGCCGAGCGCCTGCAGCACCTGCGCCTCGACGAAGTGGCCGATCCGGGCCTTCGCCATGACGGGGATGGAGACGGCGGCGATGATGCCGTCGATCATGTCGGGGTCGCTCATCCGGGACACGCCGCCCTGGGCGCGGATGTCGGCGGGGACCCGCTCGAGGGCCATGACGGCGACGGCGCCCGCATCCTCGGCGATCCTGGCCTGGTCCGGCGTGACGACGTCCATGATCACGCCGCCCTTGAGCATCTCGGCCATGCCGCGCTTGACGCGGGCGGTGCCGGTGACGGTCTCGGACACGATTGTCCCCTCCTCGAGGAAGCGTGCGGGCTGAGGAGGGGAGCCTATGAGCGCGGGGACCGGCCGCCGACGTCCAATCGACCCCCCGGTGGTTCTTTCGAGCCCTGCCGCACCGGCATCACGCGAGCAGGGAGGGGATCCGCTCGAACAACTGGGTGGTGAACGTGATCATCTCCTGCAGCATCCAGTTGCCGGTGAACAGGATCGCCGCACCCACCGCCCCCGCCTTGGGCACGAACGAGAGCGTGGCCTCCTGGATCTGCGTCACCGACTGGAACAGCGAGATCGCGAAGCCGACCACCAGCGCGGTCAGCAGCGTCGGCGCGCACATCTTCGCCGAGATGGTCATCGCTTCGAGACCCAGCTCAACGATCTGAGTGTCGGTCATGACCTCCACTCTCCCCCATCACGCCCCCGCCCAGGGCCTGTTTCGAGCGGCGGGGATGCGGGGGCCGTCACACCCCCGCCCAGGGCCCGTCTCAGGCGGCGGGGATCCGGGCGTCGTCGGGCGCGACCCGCGGCGCCACGGTCACCGGCAGCGTCGGGTCGACTATCTCGAAGTAGGCCGGCCGCTCGTAGCGCCGGGCCAGCCCGAGCAGCCGCACGACGGGGCGGCGGCGGGCGGTGAGCGCGTCGCGGACGGTGTCGGTGTAGACCTGGCGGGCCAGCACGACCCGGCGGCTCGTGGCGGCCAGCGCCCGGGTGGCCTCGTCCGGCGCGCCGAGCGGGACGGCCCGCAGCTGGCGGGTCAGGTCGTTCTCCGCGGCCTCGCGCTCGTCCTCGCCGGCGTCGAGGGCCAGCCGGGCCGCCGCGTAGAGCTCGATGAAGTCGGTCCGCTCGGCCACGACGGCCGCCGCGGCCGCCCGGCGGAGCAGGTGCGCGTCGAGCGCACGGGAGGCCGAGCGGGCGCGCACGTGCACCCGTTCGACCCGGTGGGCAGTCCACCCCAGGTAGGCCAGAAGAACGACCGCCGCGACCGCACCCAGCACCCACCACATGCGGGGCATCGTAGTGCCTGTTCGCGACGGTCAGTCACGCCCGGCGACGTGGTTCTGCCCACTCGCCGCCGGAGACGCGCCCGGCGGCTCGTCCGAGACGCGCCCGTCGACCGCCTCGATCGCGGCCTGATAGACCTCGAGTACGCGGCGCGCGACGCTGGGCCAGTCGAACGCCTGGACCGCCTCGCGGGCGCAAGAGGCCAGCTCAGCGCGGCGGGCCGGGTCGTCGAGCAGCTCGCCGAGCAGCGTGGTGAGGGCGGCGGCGTCCCCGGTCGGGAAGAGCGCGCCGGCCCGGCCGCCGTCGAGCACCCGGCGAAACGCGTCGAGATCGCTGGCCGCGATCGCCGCGCCGGCGGCCATGGCCTCGGTCAGGATCATGCCGAAGGACTCGCCGCCGGTGTTCGGGGCGACATAGATGTCCACGCTGCGCAGCATGCGTGCTTTGTCCGCTTCACTGACCAGCCCGAGGAACTCGATCCGGGGGTGCAGCTCGGACGGGATGCCCGCGAAGAGGCCGGCGCGGTCGCCGGGGCCGGCCACCAGCAGGCGCAGCCCGGGGCGCTCGAGCGCGAGCGTGACCCAGGCCTCCCGGAGCAGCGTGAAGCCCTTGCGCGACTCGGTGAAGCGGCCCAGGAACCCGATCGTGCCGCCCTCACCCGGCCACCCGGTCATCGGCTCGGCGGTGGCGAACTTGGCGACCGCGACGCCGTTGGGGATCTCCACGGCCCCGCCGCCGAGATGCTCGACCTGCACCTTGCGGGCCAGCTCGCTGACCGCGATCCGGGCGGTGATCTTCTCCACGACGAGCTGGAGCAGGCCCTGCGCGGCGGCCAGCGCCCGAGACCGGGTCATCGCGGTGTGGAACGTGGCGACCACCGGGCCGCGCGCCGAGAGCACGGCCAGCATCGACAGGCTCAGCGTCATGGGCTCGTGCACGTGCAGCACGTCGAAGGTGCCCCGGGCCAGCCAGCGGCGCACCCGGGCGGTCGAGACCGGGCCGAACGCGATCCGGGCCACCGAGCCGTTGTAGGGCAGCGGGAGCGCCCGGCCGGCCGGCACCACGTAGGGCGGCAGGTCGGAGTCCTCGTCGGCGGGGGCGAGCACGCTGACCTCGTGGCCGAGGCCGATCAGCGCCTCGGCGAGGTCGACGATGTGGTTCTGCACGCCGCCGGGCACGTCGAACGAGTACGGCGAGACGATCCCGATCCGCACGGCCGCCGCCTCAGCCCTTGGCGGGGCGGTTGAGCCACATCTTCTGCAGCATGTGCCAGTCCTGCGGGTGTTCCGCGATGCCGAGCGCGAAGGCGTCCGCGAGCCGCTGGGTGGTCTCCCTGACCCGGACGTCGAGCGCGCCCTCGGTCGCGGGCTCGATCCACCGGACCCTGCCCTCCGTACGCGTCTCCGTGAACCACAGGTCGGCGGCGGCGAGCGGGGCGCCGGTGCGGATCGCGAGCAGCGCCGGCCCGGCCGGCATCCGGGTGCGGCCGCCGAAGAACTCCACCTCGATGCCGCGGGCGGACAGGTCGCGGTCGGCGAGCAGCGCGACCGCGTACCCGGCGCTCGCCTTCTCCGCCAGCACCTCGAGCGGGGCCCGCTGCCCCCCGGTGAGCGGCAGCACCTCCATGCCGAGCTTCTCCCGGTAGGCCACGAACTGCTCGAAGACCGACTCGGGCTTGAGCCGCTCGGCGACGGTCACCATCTTCTGATCGTTGGCTACCAGCCAGGCCGCCGCGGCGTCCCAGTTGGCGACGTGCGGCAGGGCCAGGATCGCGCCCCGGCCCTTGTCGAGCACGTCCAGGAACTCGCGCCCCTCGTGCAGGTGGAAGTCGCGCAGGAAGTCGGCCTTCGACTGCGACGGCAGCCGGAACGCCTCCATCCAGTAGCGCGCGTAGGAGCGCATCCCGTCGCGGACCAGCTCGTCCAGCGCCGCGTCGGGCAGCTCGGGGCCGACGACCTGGCGCAGGTTGCGCCGCAGCCGCTGGATCCCCGGGCCGTTGCCGCGCGTGGCACGGTCGGCGCCGGCCCGGAACAGCGCCCGGGCGGCGGGCAGCGGCAGCGTGCGGGTCACCCGCCAGCCGGCCGCGTAGGCGAACTCGGTCAGCCGGTCCTTCACGAGGGGTCCGCGGGCTGCACCGGGGCGGGCGGGGTGGCGTCCGGGCTGTCCGAGCGCGACGCCGCGATCAGCCGCTGCACGACCGTGACCAGCGAGAGCACCGCGAGCACCCAGAGCGCCGCCGGCAGCCCCCAGTCGAACCCGATGCCGCCGAGGATGCCGCCGACACCGAGGATGAGCAGCCGCTCGAGGCGCTCGGCGATGCCGACGTCCGCGTTCAGGCCCAGACTCTGCGCGCGGGCCTTCACGTACGACACGACCTGCCCCCCGACCAGGCAGATCAGGGCCGCCCAGCCACCGAGATAGGGGTCGCCCTCGGCGAACATGTAGTAGACGACCGCACCGAAGACGGCGCCGTCGGCGACCCGGTCCATCGACGAGTCGAGCAGCGCCCCGAAGTGGCCGCCGCGGCCGCGGATGCGCGCCATCGTGCCGTCGAGCACGTCGGTCAGCGCGCACGCGGTGACGATGAAGGTGCCCCAGAGCAGATGTCCCCGGGCGCCGAAGGAGGCGCCGATGATGACGCCGACGGTGCCGGCGACCGTGACCGCGTTCGGCGAGACGCCGATCCGCAGCAGGAAGCGGGCGAGAGGATTGACGCCGTACGCGACGACGGCACGGGCAGTCACGTTCACGATCTTTGCCATGGCCGTCCCACCATAACGGCGCCCGGCTACCCGCGGTACGGCCGACGGCACGCGTCGCCGGATCGTCATCGAACGGCTTCCGGGCGCTACGAAGGGTTGCCATGGCGACTGCGCAGGGTGTCAGATCCAAGGACAGCTCCGTAACACCCGCGTAACAGCAGGCCACCGGGAACCCCCGGCCCCGGGTCCGGAACAATGGTCACCGAGCTCTTCCGCGGTGGAAAACCCCATGACACCCACACGGAGGGGCCACGAAGGAGCGGAGCAATGGCGCAGAAGCCGCAGGAAACGGCCGGGCCGGTGGTGACCGAACCCGGCAGAGTACGCAACGTGGTGCTGGTGGGCCACTCCGGTGCGGGCAAGACGACGCTGGTCGAGGCGTTGCTGGCCGCCACCGGCACGATCTCCCGGGCGGGGACGGTGGCCGACGGCACCACGGTGAGCGATCACGATCCGGCGGCCGTACGCCAGCAGCGGTCGGTCGCCCTCGCCTGCGCACCCCTGATCCACGACGGGGTGAAGATCAACCTGCTGGACACCCCCGGCTACGCCGACTTCGTCGGGGAGCTGCGCGCCGGCCTGCGGGCCGCGGACGCCGCGCTCTTCGTCGTCTCGGCGGTCGACGGCGTCGACGAGAGCACCGTCGCGCTCTGGGAGGAGTGCGCGGGCGTCGGCATGCCGCGGGCGGTCGCCATCACCCGGCTCGACCACCCGCGCGCCGACTACGAGGGCACGCTGCAGGACTGCCAGGACGCGTTCGGCGAGAACGTCATGCCGATCTACCAGCCGATGCTCGGCGACGACGGCGAGTCGGTCGAGGGCCTGATCGGCCTGATCACGCTGCGGGTGCTCAACTACTCGGCGGGCTACCCGCCGGTGACCGGCGAGGTCGAGCCCGCGCACATGCTGCCGATCAAGGACGACCGCGACCAGCTCATCGAGGCGATCATCGCCGAGAGCGAGGACGAGGACCTGATGGACCGGTACGTGGCGGGTGAGCTCATCACCACCGCCACGCTCATCCCCGACCTGGAGAAGGCCGTCGCGCGCGGCACCTTCCACCCCGTCATCCCGGTCTGCGCCGGGACCGGCGTCGGCCTGGACGCCCTGCTCGACGGGCTGGTCGGCGGTGCGCCCTCGCCGCTGGAGCACGAGCTGCCCGTGGTCACCGGCGTCGACGGCAGCCCCCGGCCGCCGCTGATGTGCGACCCCGGCGGCCCGCTGGTCGCCGAGGTCGTCAAGACCACGATCGACCGGCACGTCGGCCGGGTCTCGCTGGTCCGCGTCTTCTCCGGCACCCTGCGCCCCGAGCAGACCGTGCACGTCTCCGGGCACGGCATGACCGAGCGCGGCCACCCGGACCACGACGCCGACGAGCGGATCGCGCACGTCTACTCGCCGCTCGGCGCGCAGCTGCGCGAGGTCGCCGCGTGCGTCGCCGGCGACATCTGCGCGATCACCAAGTCCGGCAGCGCCGAGACCGGCGACACGCTGAGCGCCAAGGACCAGCCGCTGCTGATGGAGCCGTGGGTCATGCCGGAGCCGCTGTTGCCGATCGCGGTCGTGGCGAAGTCGCGCTCGGACGAGGATGCGCTGGCCAAGAACCTGGCCCGGCTGGTGGCGGGCGACCCGACGCTGCGGCTGGACCGCAACCCGGACACCCATCAGCTGGTGCTCTGGTGCATGGGCGAGTCGCACGCCGAGGTGGTCCTCGACCGGCTCCGGGCGGGCGGCGTCGACCTGGACACCGAGCCGGTGAAGGTGCCGCTCCGGGAGACGTTCACCGGCCCCGCCTCGGGCCTCGGCCGGCACGTCAAGCAGTCCGGCGGTCACGGTCAATACGCGGTCTGCCGCATCGACGTCGAGCCGCTGCCCCGCGGCTCCGGCTTCGAGTTCGTGGTCAAGGTCGTCGGCGGCGCGGTACCGCACAACTACATCCCGTCGGTGGAGAAGGGCGTCCGGGCCCAGATGGAGCGCGGTCTCGCGGCCGGCTACCCCCTGGTCGA
>CAKUMG010000346.1 GCA_934667465.1 uncultured Actinoplanes sp.
CTCGCCAAGGATCCCGGCGCCCGGCCGGTGCCACGGGCGGCTGCCAGGGCGCCCGCTGTTGCGGGACCGGCTGCTGCGGGACCGGCGGCGCCGGGCGCGGGGGCGGGTGCGCCGGGCCGGACAGGAGCGAGTCGAGGAGCTGCCGGGCGGTCGGCCGGGCGCCGGGATCCTTGGCGAGGGAGTGGGCGACCAGATCGCGCAGGTGCCCGTGGAGGCCGCCGAGGTCGGGCTGCTGGGTGAGGATGCGCATGGCGGTCGCCGGGGCGGACTCCGCGCCGAACGGGGTGCGGCCGGTCGCCGCGTACGCCATGACGATGCCCCACGCGAAGATGTCGGCGGCCGTGGTGACCGGGCGGGAGACGTCGGTCTCGAAGCGCTCGGGCGCCATGTAGGCCACGGTGCCCACCATCTGGTCGGTGCGGGTGTGCAGGCTGGTGGCCTCGAGCGGCCGGGCGATGCCGAAGTCGATCACCTTGACGCCGCCCGGGGCGAACAGCACGTTGCCGGGCTTGAGGTCGCGGTGGATGACCCCGGCGCCGTGGATGGCGGTCAGCGCGGTGGTGATGCCGACCGCGAGGCTCTGCATCGCCTCCGGGCTCAGCGGGCCGCGGTCGCGGACGACCTCGGCGAGGCTCGGGCCGTCGACATACTCGACCACGAGGTACGGCGTCTCGTGGTCCGGGTCGGCGTCGAGCACGGCGGCGGTGGAGAACGCCGGCACCTGGCGGACCCGGTTGACCTCGCTGCGGAACCGGCCGCGCAGCTCGTCGTCCCAGGCGAGGTCGGCGCGGATCACCTTGACCGCCACGGCCCGCCCGTCCGGGGCCCTGCCCAGGTAGACGGTGCCCATGCCGCCGGCGCCGAGCCGCCCGGTGAGCTCGTAGTCGCCGAGCCGGGTCAGGTCGCCGGTCCGCAAAGGTTGAGGCACGCTCATGACGGGAGCGGACTCTACCCCCTGCCGTACGGGTCCCGGCAGTGACCGCCGCCGATGGTGCCCCAACGCGCAACACGCCCCGGGTCTTCACCCGGAGCGTCAGCGGGCGCTGTCGGCGTACCGGAAGCGGCTGACCAGCGTCTGCAGGCCGGCCGCGGCCTCGGCCAGCTCGGCGGTCGCGCCCCGGGTGAGGTCCATGCCGCTGCTCGTGGCGGCGGACGCCTCGGCGACCCCGGCGATGGTGCCGGCGATCTGGTCGGTGCCGGTGGCGGCGTGGGCCACGTTGCGGCTGATCTCGCCGGTGGTGGCGGTCTGCTCCTCGACCGCGGCGGCGATCGTGACCTGGAACTCGTTGATCCGCTCGATGACCGTGCTGATCTCGTTGATGGACTCGGCCGCGGCGCGGGCGTCGGACTGGATCGCCTCGACCCGGCCGGCGATGTCCTCGGTCGCCTTGGCGGTCTCCTGGGCCAGGTCCTTGACCTCGCTGGCGACGACCGCGAAGCCCTTGCCGGCCTCGCCCGCCCGGGCCGCCTCGATGGTGGCGTTGAGCGCGAGCAGGTTGGTCTGCGCGGCGATCGACCCGATCAGGTTGAGCACGTTGCCGATCTCGGTGCTGGACGCGTCGAGCTGGCGGACCGTGCCCGACGCGGCCTCGGCGGCGGCGACCGCGGCCGCGGCGACCTCGGCGGCCTGCGCGGCGGAGTGGGCGATCTCGCGGATCGACGCCGACATCTGCTCGGCGCCGGCGACGACGCCGTGCACGTTCGCGGAGATCTCGCCGGCGGCGTCGGCCACGGTCTGCGATCGCGCCGACGTGCTCTCGGCGGTCGCCGCGACGGAGGTGCTGGTCTCGGCGAGCTGCTGCGCCGAGCCGGCCACGGTGGAGGCGGTCGCGGCCACGGCGGCGACGGTCTCGCGGACGCCGTCGGTGGCCCGGTCGAGCGCGGTGGCCATCCGGCCGATCTCGTCGTGCGTGCCGACCTGCGCCGAGCGGGTCAGGTCGCCGTCGGCCATCCCCGCGATCACGTCGCTGACCTTGCGCAGCGAGCCGGCGATCCGGCGGACGGTGTACCAGGCGACGGCCAGGCCGAGCAGCACGCCGATGCCGACGACCAGGATCAGGCGCATGCGGGTCGCCGCGTACTCGTCGGCGGCCACCTGGACCTGGTGGGCGGCCTCGGCGGACTCGGCGGCGGACGCCGCGTCCAGGGCGGCCATCGCCTTGTTCATGATCGGGTTGGCCTGCTCGACGGCGACCTTCTCGAACAGGTCCAGGTTGCCGGCCCGGGCCGCGGCCAGCTGCTCGGTGTCGCGGACCTGCTTGTACTCGTCGTAGAGCTGCGCGAACGAGTCGACCGAGGCGGGGTCGGCGGCCACCGGGCGGTACGACCCGATGTGCTCGGCCACCTCGGAGTCGGCGGCGTCGAGGACCTTCTGGGCGGCGTCCTTGTCGTTCGCGAGCGCCACCTCCCGGACGTCGATCCGGGCGGTCAGGGCGTCGGCGCGCAGGTCGGCGAGGAGCAGCGACGGCCGCATGTTGCCGCTCTCGATCTCCGCGCCGGTCCGGTAGACGGAGGCCACGCCGGCGACGGCGAGCACCCCGCCGGCCACCGCGGCGACCGCCACCGTACCGACGGCGGCGAACACCTTGCTGGCCACCGAGCGGTCGTCGAACCAGGTGGTGAGCGGGTTGCCCGGACGCCGCGAGCCGTTCGTCGTCATCATCGCTCCTCGAGGGCTCGCGGGGGGTTGCGAGCAGGTTGCTCCTTCCATCGGCGAGAAAGTTGCGGAGTCAAGGAACTACCCGGTGTGACGGCCCTCTCGGGGCGCTCGGAGGCGCGCGGCATAATCGGGGCCATGTGGAGCACGCGTGCGGAGACGGCGGACGACCGGGACGCCGTACGCGCGGTCAATCTCGCTGCCTTCCCCTCCGCCGACGAGGCGCGCCTGGTCGACGCGCTGCGCGCCGACCCGCGGGCCTGGATCGAGGGACTGGCGACCGTGGCCACCGCGCCGGACGGCACGGTCGCCGGCTATGCGCTGCTCACCCGCTGCCACATCGGCGACGCCCCGGCGCTCGCCCTGGCGCCGTGTGCCGTGCTGCCCGCGAACCAGGGGCAGGGAGCGGGGTCGGCCGCGATCCGGGCCGCGCTCGACGCCGCCCGCAGGGCCGGGGAGAACGCCGTCGTGGTCCTGGGGCACGCCCGTTACTACCCGCGGTTCGGGTTCACGCCGGCGTCCGCGGCCGGGATCCGCGCGCCGTTCGACGTGCCCGACGACGTGTTCCTCGCGCTGGCCCTCGACCCGGAACAAGCCCCTCCCGGCGGGGCTCGTCCGCTACCCGGCCGCGTTCGGCGTCTGACGCCCGCGCGAGGAGGCTATCCGGCCGCGTCCGGGCTCCGGCGCTGCGCGGCCAGCGTGGTGAACAGCTCCTCCCACTGCGCGGCGACGGCGGGGATCGCATAGCCGGCCGCGGTGGTGACCGCGGCCCGGCCCAGCTCCGCGCGCAGGTCGGCGTCGTCCATCAGCCGGGCCAGCCCCTTGGCGAGCGCGGTCGTGTCCTCGGCCGGGATGAGCAGCCCGTTCGCGCCGTCGTGGACGACCTCCGCCGGGCCGGTCGGGCAGTCGAACGCGACCGGGGGCACGCCCGCGGCCATCGCCTCGAGCAGCACCATGGGCAGCCCCTCGTGCCGGGAGCTGAGCGCGAAGACGGCCGCCTTGTCCAGCTCGCGGTCCAGGTGCGGGGTCACGCCGCGCAGCTTCACCTGACCGCCGACGCCGAGCTCCGCGATCTGCGCGGTCAGCTTGGGGCGCAGCTTGCCCTCGCCGAAGATGTCGAGGCGCCAGTCCGGCCGGTCCTCGCGGATCTGCGCGAACGCGTCGATGAGCAGGTCGAAACCCTTCTGCCGGCTCAGGCGGCCCGCCGCCAGCACGGTGCGGGCCCGGCCGGCGGCCTCCGCCACGCGTTCCCGGGCCGGGATGCCGTTCGGCACGCGCACGAGCCGGACCCCGGGCGGGCCGACCGCGGTCCACGTCGCCAGGTCCGCCTCGGTGAGCACGGCCACCGCGTCGAACCGGGGGTAGGCCCGCAGGATCTCCGCCCGCAGCGACGGCTTGTAGCTGTCCAGGTTCATGTGGTCCTGCGCGATCCGGATCAGCTGCCGCGGCGCGGCCCACGCGGCCAGCAGGTTGAGCCCGGGGCGGGTGGTCACCAGCACGCCCTCCCGCTCCGCCCGGAAGTAGCGGATCACCGCGCGGTCGACGACCGGGTCCCAGCGCTTGTAGCGGAAGTCGCGGCCGTGCGGGAACGGGTTGGGGAACCGCCGCGTCTTGCGCCAGAACCGCGAGTTCTGCTTCCACGGGTCGGTCCACCGCGACCCGTCGTCGCGCAGGCCGGTGATCGGCACCAGCCGCACCCGCGGATCGAGCGCGAACACGGGCTTCTCCCGCGACCGGTACACGCTGGCTATCTCCACGTCGTGCGTGGCGCTGAGCGCGTTGGCCTGGTTGATGACCGTACGGATGGTCCCGCCGGTGCCGAAGGCGTTGTTCAGCACGTACCGAATTCTCACGGGCGTCAACCTATGTTCATGTGTCAACCTCCACAAAGGAAGGATTTGGCCACCCACGGGCATCCCGGCAAACGGCCCATCTCACCCCGACTCTTCCAGCATCGCGGCGATCGTGGCGGCGAAACCGTCCTCGTCCACGGTGCCGGTCCGCCGGGTCGCGGCCGCCACGACCTCCGGCCCGCCCCTGGCGGAAGCAGCGCGCCCCGCCGGGCGGGAGCCGGGCGGGGCGCGGGGAGGTGCGTCGGGCGGTTACTTGATGCCGGCCTTCGGGCAGTACGTCGCGAAGCGGCCCGAGCAGACCGCCTCCTTGCTCGCGAACCCGGCGGCGATGACCTTCTTGACGTCCTTCTTGTAGATCGGGATCGGGTCGAGCAGCACCGAGGCGACGTAGGCGCCGGACTCGACGTCCTTGGTGCGCCGGTTGGCGGCGGTGATCTCCTCGCCCTTGAAGATGTTGATGGCGAGCTTGGCCGCGGCCTCCGCCTCGTCCTTGATCGGCTTGTAGACCGTCATGCACTGGTCGCCGGCGAGGATGTTCTGCAGGCCGCCGACCTCGGCGTCCTGGCCGGTCACCGGGATCTTGCCGTTCTTGTCGCGGCTGCGCAGGACCTCGATGGCCGCGTTGCCGAGGCCGTCGTTGGCGGCCAGCACGCCCTGGATGTCGTCGGGGTACTGGTTCCACATCTCGGTGAAGATGGCCTTGCCGGTCGCCGGCGCCCAGGCGTCGACGTCCTGGTCGGGGCCCTTGACCAGGACACCCTCGTTGAACAGCGGCTCGAGGATGCGGTCGGCGCCGGCCTTGAACATGGTCGCGTTGTTGTCGGTCGGCGACCCGTTGAGGTAGGCGATGCGCGGCGACTTGCTGTAGAGCTTCTTCTGCTTGAGGCAGTCGATGAGGCCCTGCGCCTGGTATTCGCCGACCTTCTCGTTGTTGAAGCTGACGTAGTAGTCGGCGTCGCCGTTGAGGGTGAGGCGGTCGTAGTCGATCGTCTTCACGCCGGCCTGGTGGGCGCGGTCGATGACGTACTTCCCGCTCTCGGGGTCGAGGCTGGCGATCATCAGCACGGTCGCGCCGCCGGCGATCATCTTGTCGCCGATCGCCTTGAACGAGTCGGCGCTGCCCTGCGCGTTCTCGATCTCGACGGGCACGTCGGCCGCGTCGAACGCCGCCTTGAGCAGCTTGGGGTCGTCGCTGCCCCACCGCTGGGAGGTCGTCGTGTCGGGCAGGATGACACCGACCTTGCCGGTGCCGTCACCGCCCCGCTGCTTGACGGCGGCATCGGTCTCGCCGTCGTCGTCGCTGCAGGCTGCGACGCTGCTCATGATGAGCAGTCCGGCTGTGGCGATGCTGACCAGTCTCCGGCGCACGTGATCTCCTTAGGGGGCGCGAGCGCGGGCAAGGCTACCAGCGCCCGGGCACGAGATCATCCGCGGAACGGGTCGTCGTGACCCAAGCGTTGCGAACCGGGCGGATCCGCAGGTCAGGCGTGGGCGACGCGGGCGATGCCCCGGGCCCGGTACGGGGTGACGGCGCGCACCCGGACCGGCGCCGGCGCGCGGCCGGCGGTGTGCAGCACCCGGCACACGATCAGCGCGGCGGTGAGCCCCACCAGCGCGGAGAGCCAGACGGCGACCTGGCCGGTGGCCAGCCCGTACGTGAGCCAGGACGCGGTGGCACCGGCGGCCAGCCGCCAGCGCAGCGGCGAGAGCCCGCCCATGTCCTGCGTGCGGTCGCGCAGCAGCGACAGCGGCTGCGGCACCGCGGAGATGATCGAGGCGACGGCCAGCACCATGCCGAGCACCGTGGCGGCCTGGGCGCCGGTGACCGTGGTGAGCGCGGCGATCGTGCCGGTCGCGGCGGCCGCGGTGAGGATGCCGGCCGCACCGGCGGCGCCGGTGACGAGCCGGCGGGCGGTCCGGGCGCCGGCGTGCCGGATCAGCACCGCGCACAGCACGCCCAGCCCGGC
>CAKUMG010000347.1 GCA_934667465.1 uncultured Actinoplanes sp.
GACGACGGCGTTGATGCCGTGGTCAAGAACCCGGACCCATTCGTCGGTGGCGTGACGATCATCCAGGCCAAGCACTATAAGAACGTCGTGGGCGTCAATCACATCCGTGAGCTGGCTGGTGCTATGGAAGAGAAAAAGGCCGGTAGAGGCATCCTGGTCACGACATCCTGGTTCACCTCCGGTGGTCGGCAAAAGGCCTACGAGCATGGACGCATGCAACTGGTCGACGGCCAGAACCTCATATTTTTGATCAAGAAGTACGTCGGGAAAGACGTCGTCATCAGTGTGAAGCGGCCGAAGAGTGCTACAACCATTGACCAGCCGGACCTGCCGTAAAGGTGACGACGGGAGCGGGCCGTGATTCGTGCGGCCTGCTGCAGTTGAGCATCACGCACGTATTCGGAAGGCGGCGCCCACGGCTTTCGCCGCCTTTGTCGACGCGTTCGTCAACTCCGCGGTGCGGTGCGCGACGCTTCCGGGCGCCGACCTCGGACTTGCCGACCCCCTCGTGCGCCTGTGGCACGCACCCTCTCACGACGTCCGCCGCCATGCCGGCCACTGGCAGGAGCGCCTGAGCGGGGCGTCGCACGAGCTCCTCGGCCGTACGTCGTCGCTCAGTCCGCGCGCCGACTCTCGGCTGGTGCATTACCGGGACTCGGTTCTCGGGCCGGCGCTCGGTACCCACGCGGCGACCGAGATGCCCGGCAAGGCGTTGGACGACGAGTACCGAGCCTTCGCGGCCCGCAGCGGCTTGAGCTTTGCACAATTCGTGCTGGCATACGGCCTGGACTGGTACCGCCGCGGGTACAGCTACCGCGGCTACGGTGATGTCTGGGTCGCCTTCCATCCATTGCGCGCAGACGCGCCGCTGGCAGGCGCTGCCGAGATAGCGAACGTCGGCGGACCGCAGGAGGTGGCTTGGTTCAGCATTGTGATGGCTTACCTGCGAGCTGGCCGACTGGCCGCTGATCAGGTGCTGATCGCCGAAACCTTGGAGTCGTTGCGCGAAACGGTCCGCAGCCAGGACAGCGGATTCTCCAGTCGCGTGGCGGCGGCCGAGGCCGTCGAAGATCCGGCACGGCGGAAACAGCTTCGGCGTGAGGCAGTTGTGTCTGCCCTGTTGCGCGCCGGGATCCTGCCCGTTCCCCGCAAGGCAGCGACGACTCGGGGTGAGGTGGCCGGGGCAGCCGGCGAGGCTCTCGCCTCCGGGGTGGGCCTGCCGGGAGCCGGCCTGCTGGCACCGCTGCTCGGCACGGTCATCCGCGTGACGACCGGGTCGGCCGCCGCCATCCGGATCAGTTACCAGACGCGGCGGCTGCTGCGCCGCAGGTCGCTGTGGCGCGCCTTCGAGGTGCCGGGCCTGACTTCCGGCTGAGCGACCTTCTTGCAGGGCGGCGTGACACCGGCGGGGCGGTCACAAGCGGGGGGCGGGGGTTGTGAGTCGGCGTTATCACTGGGGAAACATGCAGGCTGTGGCTGCGAAATAGGGCATGGCGAGCATCGGGCGGTGACCTCGGGACAGATCGCTGACGGTGCGGGACCGCTCGCCGGATTCACCGTGGCCGTGACCGCGGAGCGGCGGCGGGAGGAGCTGGCCGCCCTGCTGGAGCGGCGCGGGGCGCGGGTGGTGGTGGCGCCCGCGCTGACCATCGTGCCGCTGGGGGATGACCAGGCGTTGCATGCGGCGACCGTGGCGTGTGTGGGGCTGGCGCCCGACATCGTGGTGGCGACGACCGGAATCGGGTTCCGGGGGTGGCTGGAGGCCGCCGAGGGGTGGGGGATGGGGGACACGCTGCGGGCGGCGCTCGGGCGGGCGCGGCTGATCGCGCGGGGTGCCAAGCCGTGCGGGGCGATCCGGGCGGCCGATCTGAGCGAGGACTGGTCGGCGGCCACCGAGTCCTCCGAGGAGATCCTCGAGCGGCTGCTGGAGCAGGGGATCGCCGGGCGGCGGATCGCGGTGCAGCTGCACGGGGGGCCGCAGGCGGAGTTCGTGGGGGCGTTGCGGGCGGCCGGGGCCGCGGTGGTGGAGATCCCGGTCTACCGGTGGACGCGGCCGGTGGATGTGACGCCGGTGCGGCGGCTGGTGGGGCAGGTGACCGCGGGGCAGATCGACGCGGTCACGTTCACGAGTTCGCCCGCGGTGCAGGCGCTGCTGGAGATCGCGGGCGACGCGGCGGGCGAGGTCCTCGACAAGATGAGGAGCAGGACGATGGCGGCCTGCGTGGGGCCGGTGACGGCGGCGCCGCTGATCCAGCAAGACATCCCGGTGGTGGTGCCGCAGCGCTCGCGGCTGGGGGCGCTGGTGCGGATCGTCACCGATGAGCTGCCCCGCCGGGCGGCGCGGCTGACGGTGGCCGGGGACGAGCTGCAGATCCGGGGGCATGCCGTGGTCATCGGCGGCCGGCTCCGGACGCTCGCGCCCGCGTCGATGGCGATCCTGGCCGCGCTGGCGGACCGGCCCGGTGCCGTCGTCGCCAAGGACCGCCTGGTCGCCGCGCTGCCACGCGGCACCGACGGGCATGCCGTGGACGTGGCGATCGCCCGGCTCCGGACCGCGCTGGGCGGCGGCCGACACATCGAGACCGTCATCAAACGCGGCTACCGGTTGAAAGTCGACGCGCCGGGAAGCGACGCGCCGAGCCAGGTCGACGCATGAGCGCCCCGGTGCTGCTCGCCGTCGCCCACGGCACGAGATCGTCGACCGGGCAGGAGCAGATCCGCCGCCTCGTGGACCGGGTCGCGGGACGGCTGCCGGGGGTGGAGGTGCGGCTCGCGTACGCGGACGTGCAACAGCCCCACGTCGGCGACGCCGTCCCCCGGGCCGGCACGGTCATCGTCCCCCTGCTGCTGTCCACGGGCTACCACGTCCGCGTGGACATCGCCGGGGCCGCGGCCCGCAGCGGAGCCGTCGTCGCGCCCCCGCTCGGCCCGGACCCGGCCCTCACCGAGATCCTCCGGCGCCACACCGGCGAAGCCGAGACGATCGTCCTGGCCGCGGCGGGATCGTCCGACCCGGCCTGGCGCGCCGACGTCGATCAGGTCGCCGCCGCGCTCGACGCCACCGTCGCGTACACCTCCGGCGACGAGAAGCGGGTCCCCGACGTGGTGGCGCAGAAGAGAGCAGCGGGCGCCAAGCACGTCACCGTCGCCGCGTACCTGCTGGCCGAGGGGCTGTTCTACCGCTCCCTGCACCGCTCCGGCGCGGACGTGGTGACGCCACCACTGTGCACGGACCCGGAGATCGAAAGCGTCGTGGTGAAGCGCTACCTGGACCTCACAATGGCCGCGAGCCCGTTGTAGGGATTTGCGTACGCCGCGGCAACCCCGCGGTGCCCGCCGCCGAAACGCGCGCTCGCGAGTATCGGAGCCGTGACAGCGACCGAGACACACTGCCCCTACTGCGCGCTGCAGTGCGGGATGCGGCTGACCGCATCGGCAGTGGAACCCACCGGCGCCGGCCTGTGCTCCAAGGGCTGGACCGCCGCCGAGCTGCTCGACCACCCCGACCGCCTGCGCACCCCGCTCGTCAAGAAGCACGGCGTCTTCGAAGAAGCGACCTGGGACGAGGCCCTCGACGTCATCGCCGCCGCGATCCAGCGCAGTCAGGAGAGGTACGGCCCGGACAGCGTCGGCGCGTTCGGCGGCGGCGGGCTCACCAACGAGAAGGCGTACGCGCTCGGCAAGTTCGTCCGCGTCGCCCTGCGCTCGTCGGCGATCGACTACAACGGCCGGTTCTGCATGTCGTCGGCCGCCACCGCCGCGAACCGCACGCTCGGCATCGACCGCGGGCTGCCGTTCCCCCTCGAGGACGTGGGCCGGGCGCGCACGCTGCTGCTGGTGGGCGCGAACCCGGCCGAGGCGATGCCGCCGTCGATGCAGCACTTCGGGGCCGCGGCGAAGCGCATCGTCGTGGACCCGCGGCGCACGGCGACGGCCCGTGACGCGTACCTCCATCTGCGACCCCTGCCCGGCACGGACCTGGCCCTCGCAAACGGGCTGCTGCACATCGCGCTCCGGGAGGGCCTGACCGACGACGAGTACATCCGCGACCGCACCACCGGGTTCGACGCGGTCCGCGCGGCCGTCACCGGCTACTGGCCGCAGCGCGTCGAGCGGATGACCGGGGTCCCCGAGGCACACCTGCGCGAGACCATACGGCTGCTCGCCGCCGAGCGCCCGTCGATGATCCTCACCGCGCGCGGCGCCGAGCAGCACAGCAACGGCACGGACACCGCGCAGGCCTGGCTCAACCTGGCGCTCGCGCTCGGCCTGGTCGGCAAACCCTCCGAGGGGTACGGCACCATCACCGGCCAGGGCAACGGTCAGGGCGGCCGCGAGCACGGCCTCAAGGCGGACCAGCTGCCCGGCTACCGGCGCCTCGACGACCCGGCCGCCCGCGCGCACGTCGCCGCGGTGTGGGGCGTGGACCCGGACGAGCTGCCCCGGCCGGGCCTGTCCGCGTACGAGATGCTCGACCGGCTCGGCACCCCCGGCGGCGTCCGCGTCCTGCTCGTGCTGGCCAGCAACATCGCCGTCTCCGCGCCGCACAGCTCGCACGTGATCGACCGGCTGCGGGCGCTCGACCTGCTGGTGGTGTCCGACATCTTCCTCTCCGAGACGGCCGCGCTCGCCGACGTCGTGCTGCCCACCGCGCAGTGGGCCGAGGAGGAGGGCACGATGACCAACCTGGAGGGCCGGGTCATCCGCCGCCGGCGGGCCGTGCCACTGCCCGAAGGGGTGCGCACCGACCTGCGGTTCCTCACCGACCTGGCGGGACGGCTCGGGCGCGGCCGGTTCTTCACCGCCGAGCCGCGTGAGGTGTTCGACGAGCTCCGGCGGGCCAGCGCGGGCGGCGTCGCCGACTACGCCGGGATCACCTACCAGCGGATCGAGCGGGAGGGCGGTGTGTTCTGGCCGTGCCCCGCCGAGGAGCACCCGGGCACGCCGCGCCTGTTCGCCGACGGGTTCCCGACCTCCGACGGGCGGGCGCGGTTCCACCGGGTCGAGCACCGGGACCCGCACGAGCTGCCGGACGACGACTACCCGTACGTGCTCACCACCGGCCGCCTCATGCGCCAGTACCAGAGCGGCACACAGACCCGCCGCGTCAAGGAACTGGCCGCCGCCGAACCCGAACCCGCCGCCGAACTGCACCCCGACCTGGCCCGCCGGCACGGCCTCGCCGACGGCGGCCTCGTCGAGCTGCGGACCCGGCGCGGCAGCACCCGGATGCGCGTGCGCTGCGACGCCGGCGCCCGGCCCGGCGTGGTGTTCGTCCCGTTCCACTGGCCGGGCGCGAACGTGCTCACCGACCCGGCCCTCGACCGCCACTCGCGCATGCCCGCGTTCAAGGCGTGCGCGGTCGCCATCAGTCCCATCACCGAGGAAAACCTCACCGAGCAACCCATCACCGAGGAGGTCGGATGACCACCCGCCTGGTCGTCATCGGCAACGGCATGGCCGGCGTGCGCACGGTCGAGGAGGTCCTCGCCCGCGGCGGTGACTTCGCCGTCACCGTGTTCGGCGACGAGCCGTACGGCAACTACAACCGGATCATGCTCTCCAACCTGCTCGCCGGGGTGGAGGACGAGAGCGGCATCTTCCTCAACGACCTCTCCTGGTACACCGCCAACGGCATCACGCTGCACACCGGCACCCGGGTCACCAAGATCGACAAAACTGCCAGGCAGGTGTACGCGGACGACGGCACGGTGACGCCGTACGACAAGCTGATCATCGCCACCGGCAGCCGGGCCTTCGTGCCACCGATCCCCGGGCTGCACCGCCCCGGCCGCGGCTACCACCAGGGCGTGTTCGCGTTCCGGACGCTCGACGACACCCGGGCGATGATGCGCTACGCCCGCGAGCACGAGCGCGCGGTCGTCATCGGCGGCGGGCTGCTCGGGCTCGAGGCCGCCCGCGGGCTGCAGAACCACCTGCGGCACGTCACGCTCGTACACGCGGCCGGGCACCTGATGAACGCGCAACTCGACGCGCAGGGCGGCGACACCCTGCGGCGCAGCGTCGAACAGCTCGGCATCGAGGTCGTCACCGGCGCGCAGACCACCGAGATCCTCGGCAAGCACGCCGTCGAGGGGGTCCGGCTCGCCGGCGGGCGCACGATTCCCTGCGACGTCGTGGTGGTCGCCGCGGGCATCCGGGCCAACGCCGAGGTCGGCGAGGCCAGCGGGCTGCCGGTCGGGCGCGGGATCGTCGTGGACGACCAGCTGCGGGTCCGCGGCGAGGACGACATCTACGCGGTGGGGGAGTGCGCGGAACACCGCGGCGCCACGTACGGGCTCGTCGCGCCGCTGTGGGACCAGGCGAAGGTCCTGGCCGGGCACCTCACCGGCAAGGAACCGCAGGCCGCGTACGAGGGCTCGCGGGTCGCCACCAAGCTCAAGGTCGCCGGGGTCGACGTGGCCGCCATGGGCGTCACGACCGCCGAGCGCGACGACGACGAGACGC
>CAKUMG010000348.1 GCA_934667465.1 uncultured Actinoplanes sp.
GTACTCCTCCATCAGCAGATCCTCGGGCAGCTGCAGCAGGCCGGGCAGCGCGGCGCCGGCCGGGGCGGCGAGCCCGTGGCCGTACACGTCGTCGTTGATCTCGAAGTCGGCGGCGATGTTGCGGCGCAGCTGCTCCCCCGGGCCCGCCGGCGGGTGCTGCGCGGCGTAGCGGTCGCCGCGGCCGTGGTGGTCGCGCAGCAGGTGTGAGACCTCGTGCACCCACACGCCGGCCAGGTCCGCGACGGTCCTGCGTGCCACGAACGCCGCCGACACGTAGCACCGCCAGTGCCGGTCCACGGCCATCGTCGGCACCTGCGCCGACGCGACGGGGTGCAGGGCGAAGAGCGCAGAGGCCAGATACGGCCGTACGCGTGCCGCGAGCAGGCGGGCGGCGTACAGCTTCTCCCAGTCGACGTCGCCCGTCCCGGCTCCCGCGCTCATCGGGCGCCTGAGGTCGCGGCGGCTTGTGCGGAGCCGGCAGTGTTCGCGGAGCCGGGGGCTTTTGCGGAGCCGGGGGCTTTTGCGGAGCCGGGGGCTTTTGCGGAGCCGGCAGTGCTCGCGGAGCCGGGGTCGGCGCGGCGGGAGATCGTGAGGGCGGCGGTGAGGCGGTCGATCGCGGGCGGCACGGCCCAGTCGTCGCGGCGCAGGGTGGCGAGGGTCGTGGCCGGCACCACCACGACGTCGGGCGCGCCGGTCTCCAGCGCGCGCACCAGCAGGGCCCAGGCGGCGTCCCAGCGGTCCCGTTCCGGGCGGTGCCGGACGGCCGCCACCACGGCGTCGAGCGCGGCCTGGCGCAGGTCGCCGCGGACCGGCAGCTCCGCGCCGGCCGGGTCGGCGAGCAGCGTCTCCGGGTCGGTGAGCTCCATCCGGTCGAGGTGGGCGAGCAGTTCGAGGCCCGGACCGTCGCCGACGACCCCGCGCACGAGCAGCGACAGCACCTCGCGCGACGTGCCGGCCGCCGTGCCGAACGCGAGGAGCCGCACGGCCATGTCCCACGTGCGCGGGGACGGCCACGCGCCGCCGCGCCGGGTCTCGCTCGCGGGCAGCTGGTGGATCAGCGCCGGGCGCGCGGCGAGCAGACCGCAGACGGCCCTGCGGGCGTACGCGACAGCGTGCGGCAGCGAACCGGCGTCCAGCGCGGGCAGCTCGGCGCGCGGCCAGACGCCGCCGAGACCCCGGACGACGGTGTCCGGATCGTGGGTCCAGGGCAGGTGCACGAACCGGTTCGCGAGCGGCGCGCTCAGGTCCCACCCGTCGGCGGCGGAGGCGCGCGGGTTGGCCGCGGCGACGATGCGCACGCCCGGCGGCAGGGTGAGGGCCCCGACGTGGCGTTCCAGCACGAGGCGCAGCAGCGCGGCCTGCACCGCCGGCGGCGCGGTGGACAGCTCGTCGAGGAACAGCAGGCCACGGCCGGCGCGGACCAGGCGCACCGCCCAGTCGGGTGGCGCCATCGGGACGCCTTGCACGGCGGGGTCGGCGCCGGGCACGGGCAGGCCGGAGAAGTCGGTGGGCTCGTGCACGCTGGCGATGACCGTGGTCAGCGGCAGCTCGAGCGAACCGGCGAGCTGGTGCAGCGCGGCGGTCTTGCCGATGCCCGGCTCGCCCCACAGCAGCACCGGCAGGTCGGCGGCGACGGCCAGCGACAGCGCCTCGAGCCGCTCGTCGGGGCGGGGTTCGGTGGTGGTGGCGGCGAGCAGGCCGAGCAGGCCGGCGGCAACATCGATCATGCAGGCATCACCTTTCGTCGGTGGATCAGGGCGGAGCGATACATTCCGTACGTGACGCGGCGCGCGGCCGCGTCGTCGAGCGCCGCGCGCAGCGGCCCGTCCGGGAGCACGGCCGCCGGGCCGAGCAGGCTCTCGACCGCAGCGAGCGCCCCGGTGACGTCGCCGTGGGCGAGGCGCGCCCGGATGTCGGGCAGCTCCGCGGGGTCGCGGGTGACCTCGGCGATCGCGCGCAGGCAGGGCAGCGGGGTGCCGCCGAACTGCGCCAGCAGGTCCTCCCGGCGCACCTCGTCCGGGTCGTGGTCGAGCGGCGTGAGTCTGCCCCCGACCAGGGCGATCCGATGCTGCTCTCCGCGGCAGGCGACGGTGTGCGCGGCGCGCCCTCGTTTCCTGTCCCCGTTGTCGCCGGGCTGCGCGCCCGGCGTCGGGGCGGGGGCGAGGGCCGCGGCGACCAGGGGGTGGAGGCGGTCGGCGGACAGCAGGCCGTGGCGGAGCAGTTCGAGGTCGGGCAGCACGCGGGTGGCCGCGTCCGGCAGCAGGGGCAGCGTCCGGTCCGGCCCGGGGAGCGGGCGCGGTGTCGTGCTGCCGGGATCCAGGGCGAAGTGGAGCCGGGCACCGGCGCGGACGGCCACGGTGGCACCGGGGCAGCCGTCCGCACGGCACAGCAGCTGCGCCTCGGCCGCCCAGCTGGTGACCGCGCGCTCACCCAGCTCCGCGGCGTGGCGCGCGTCCCAGAGCGGGCGGTGCAGGTCGAGACGGAACCGGCGGCCGGGGCGCGGGTGCGGGTGGGGGCCGCCGCCGGACGGCGCGCCGTCCCACAGCGCGAGGCTGATCCGCTGGCCGGCGTCCGCCCAGGCCGGTGCGGTCCGGGCGACCAGATGCACGGGCCTGCCGCCGGAGCGGTAGCGCGCCAGGCTGGAGTCGTAGCGGGCCAGGGCGACCGTCAGACCGGGCCGGAGCAGCCCGTCGGGCGCCACCCGGGGCAGGTGCCAGCGCAGCAGGTCGGGGGCGAGATGCCGCAGGTCGGCACGGAGCTGGGTCGCGAGGTCGCGGCCGTGGAGGCGCCGCACCGTACGCAGATCGACGTCGACGTCCACGCGGGCGGCGGCACAGGCCCCGGCCCAGTCGCCGGCGACGCGCCGGGCGGTCGCGGTCTCGATCATCGAGGGCGGCACGGCGAACTCGCGCACGCGCCGCCAGAACAGAAGACGGGGGTCTCCGCCGGGCTCGAAGGAATGCATCAGCACTCGCTTCGGCGGGTCGGAGCCTCCCCTCGGAACGCAAAGGTCATCATCGCCGGCAACCGTACAGCCGGCCCGGCGACCGGGAAACCGATTTAACCGCGACTCCGCTGTGGACTGCTCGCCCGCGACTCACGGTGGGCCGCACGGGATGAGGAGCCCGGGCGGGGCCCGGCTTCTAGAGTGGCAGGATGCAGGCTGCTGAGTTCGAGGCGTTCGGGCCGTGGATCGATCGGGTCCGCACCCTCGACGAGGTGCCCCGGCTCTACCGGGACGCCGGGATCGTTCCCGGGGCGTACCGCACGGTGCTCAAGGTGCCGCGCAACATCGACCGCCGGGACGCGGTGCCGGGCATGCACCTCTACGACCACCTGATCGCCGTCGACTGGGAGAACCTGACCGTTCTGCAGCGCCGCGGCGACCGGTACGCGCACTTCGTCGTGCCCCTGGACCGGGTGGGCGTGCTGGAGAGCAGCGTCAACCTGCTCGACGGGCGGCTGCGCATCGGCACGGTCGACGGGGGCAGCATCGCCGTGGGCTACAACGCGGCCGACGATACGCCGGTGCGGGAGCTGATCGCCCTGCTGCGGGATCTGTACGCGCCCGCGGACCCGGAGCCCGTGGATTCGCAGACCGCGGGGCTGGCGGGGCTGGGACGGGTGCCGGTGGATCTCGGGGCGGAGGACATCGGGCTGGTGACCGTGTACCGGGAGGTGCTGGCCGCGGAGCCGGGGATGGCGCTGGTCAACGCGACGCTGCGGCGGACGGTGGCGGGTGCCGGCGGCGGGGCCGGGGCGCTGGGGCGGGCGTGGCAGCGGTGGCGGCCGGTGACGCTGCACGCCGGGATCGTGGTCGCGGACAACCGCGAGGTGCAGGTGATCCACCGCCGGGAGTGGTTCACGACCGGGCCCGCCAAGGTGCGGTCGGTGGCCCGGACCGTGCTGCCGCGGGGGCGGATCAGCGGGCTGCGGGTGCTGCGGCACGGGCGCTTCGAGCAGGTGAACGTGCTGGTGGTCGAGGCCGGGCTGAGCAGCGTGGCGATCCCCGTGCCGGCGGGGGCCGACACCGAGGCGCTGGTGGCACGGCTCGCGACCCCGGCGCTGCCCGGCGACTGGATCAGCTCGGCCCGCCCGTAGACGCCGCCGGGGTGGGACACGCACCGCCGCCGGACGGGGGCGGGCGGCGTACGAGTCAGTTGGTTTCGGGTTTGCCAGCTCGCCAGTAGCCCATGAAGGCGACGGCCCGGCGGTCGACGCCGCAGTCGGAGACGAGGTGGCGGCGGAGGGTCTTGATGACGGCGGCCTCGCCGGCGAGCCAGGCATAGCAGCTGGCCGTGTCGGTGAGGGGTTCGGGCACCTCCCAGAGGACGTCGTGGTCGACGTCGACGTCCTCGAGGGCGGCCGGGGTGCCGGCGGGGCGGTCGCCGAAGAGGCGGCGGGTGGCCTGCCGGACCGCGGGGACCAGGGCGGCGCCGTGGGCGGCGCCGTCGCGGGGCAGCCAGGTGATGCGGATGCCGGCCGGGGCGCGCAGCTCGAGGACGTCGCCGGACTCGGGGACCTCGAGGAGGGCCTCGCCGACCGCGCCGGGGTCGAGGCGTTCGAGGATGGAGGCGATCGCCGGGACGGCCGTCTCGTCGCCGCCGAGCAGCAGGCAGCGGGTGTGTGCGGGCGGGCGGAAGTCGATGCCGCCGTGCAAGCCGTCGAAGTCGGCGTTCGGGCCGAGCAGGCCGGCGAGGGTGCCGGGGCGGGCCTCGACGGCCCAGCGCGAGGCGGGGCCGGTGGCGCCGTGCAGGACGACGTCGATGTCGACCTCGTGGTCGGCGGGGCGGACGGCCCGGACGGTGTAGGTGCGCAGCGGGTTGCGCTGCTCGTCGGGCAGGTCGCGCCAGGTGAGGTACCAGTCCTCGCCGGTGGGCACGGTGTCCAGGCCGGTGCCGGGCAGCGGCGGGATGAGCTTGAACCGCTGGTCGTAGCCGTTGTCGGCGAAACGGTCCAGGTCCGGGCCGGTCAGGGTGACCCGGACGAAGCTGGGGCTGAGCCGTTCCACGCGGCGCACCTCGGTGACGAAGTACCGGAACGGGGTGGCGACGGCGCGGTCCGCGGTCTGGGTCATGAGGGCAGCCTAACCTAACCTCGGTGGTGCTTCTTCACGAAGGTGTACCCGGGCTCCAGGGGGTCGGCGACCTGCTCGCTCTCGACGGCCTGTTCGTGCAGCGTGACCTGCTTCTCCGAGGCGTGCGCGCCGGGCGGCAGCTTGCGCACGAAACCGTTGACCCAGTGCTCGCGGCGTTCCTCTTCGGAGGAATCGGGGGACCCGGGGTACGGGGCCGGTTCGACCAGCGGCGCGTAGAAGAGCATCTCGGCCTCCTTCTCTCCCGCGACCGCCGGGTAGGACGGGTAGCCGGCCGGGTTGACGCTGCCGGGCACCCGGGTCAGGTAGCCCTCGCGGATGAGCTGGTCGACGGCGTTGCGCAGCAGGAAAGCGCCCTTGACACCCCGGCCGAGGCCGCTCTGCCTCGCCACGGCGGACTCGGGCAGCGCCGCGCTGCCGTCGTCGAAGATGCGCCCGTTGCGCCGTACGGCGAGCAGCACTTGACCCCGGTTGGAGCGGCCCGGGTCGAACTCGCGGGTGGCCACCTTGGGGTCGTACTCGTGGAAGTAGTCGGCGCCGTCGACGCGCAGCGGCTCCTCCAGCGGCGTCGTGCGCACGGTGATCTCGTCCTTGGACGCCTGCCAGGAGACCGTGACGAGCACCCCGGGGCGCAGATCGGCCGGCCACTCGATGCCCTCGAACTGCCATTCGACGTCCTCGCGCAGCGTCGTGGCGAACGTGCGCGTCACCGGGGTGAGGCCGTGCTCGCGATGCTCGAGCACGACGTCGACGTGGTCGCGATCACGGAGTGCGTCGATGCATTCCTCCGGCGCGGCGCAGACGCCGCCCTCGAGGTCGGCACGCCAGAGCGCCAAGCGCCGGGTCACCCTTTTCACGGTCCGTACGATATCCCGCGGATTTCGCCCGGCTTGACCGTGGGGACTAACCTCCTCTTCCGGCCGGATCACCCGTTCCCGGCCTGTCCAGGAGGTAGGCACCAATGAACGACGGCCCTGCGAAGCAGTCCGGCGGCACGGTCTACGGACGCGGCGCGATCGACGCCCGCGAGCCCCGGCAGGGCCTGCTCACCCGCCTGCACCCGGCCGTCACGGCCGCCGTGGCCGTGGGGATCGTCGCCGTGATGGCGGCCGGCTACGGCATCTGGCGCTCGGGCAAGGGCACTCCGGCACCCGCGGCCCCGGTGGCCGCGGCGTCGTCCGCGCCGGTCAGCGCGTCGCCGTCGGCGTCCGCGCCGGCCCGCCTGACCGCCGGGAAGTGGGTGGTGTCGCTGCGCGGCGAACCGGGGACGACGCTGACCGCCGACGGCGAGTTCGCGGCGCTGACCGAGGGCGACGGCACGGTGTTCGAGGTCGTCGCCGGGCTGGCCGACGAGTCGTGCTT
>CAKUMG010000349.1 GCA_934667465.1 uncultured Actinoplanes sp.
CAGGTCGCCGAGGACGGCGTACAGCTGCTTGATGGTTTTGACGCAGTGGCTGCGTTGCCATTGGGCGTCGCGCCATTGGGTCTCGGTGACGTCGTGCCAGCCGGGCAGGCGGGTCCAGTCGGGTTCGGTGAGGGGGCGGCGGCGGTAGTCGTAGGGCTGGCGGGTGTCCGCCGGCGCGTCGGCTGTCTGGGTCATCGGTGCCTCCCCCGTCGAGGTCGGATCATCTCGACCGTAGCGGAGGATCTGCGGCCGGAAAACCTTTCGTCGAAAGGATTTACGGTTTGACGGCGGTCTGACAGATTGGTTTCTGTGGAGATCGCGGGTGTGGGGTTGTCGCGGGTGGTCGAGCCGGCGGGGGTGCTGCCGCAGGCGGCCTGGCGGCTGGACGCGTCGCCGAAGGTCGGCGCGGACGAGGTGCGGGTGCGGGTGGAGCGCCTGAATCTGGACGCGGCGAGTTTCCGGCAGCTGTCGGGCAAGCACGGCGGGGATGGTGCCGCGGTGCGGGCAGAGGTGCTGGAGATCGTCGGCGCGCGGGGGAAGATGCACAATCCGGTGACGGGCTCGGGCGGCATGCTGATCGGGGTCGTCGAGGAGGTCGGGCCGGCGTCCCCGCTGCCGGTGAAGCCGGGTGACCGGGTGGCGACGCTGGTGTCGCTGACGCTGACGCCGCTGGTGATCACCGATGGGCTGAGCCGGTGGGACGGGCGCGGCGAGCAGGTGCCGGCGGCCGGGCACGCGATTCTGTTCGGGCGGTCGGTGGTGGCGGTGCTGCCGGAGGATCTGAGCCCGGAGCTGGCCCTGGCGGTGTTCGACGTGTGTGGGGCGCCGGCGTTGACCGATAGGGTGGTGCGCGGGTATGCGGAGCCGTCGGTGTTGGTGCTGGGTGGTGCGGGCAAGAGCGGGTCGCTGGCGATTGCGGCGGCGCGGGCGGCGGGAGCGCGTACCACTGCGGTAGTGGAATCGGCGGTCGAGACGATCGCGGACAAGACCTACGTCTGTGACGCGCGCGATCCCGTGGCAGTGGCGCAGATCGGGCAGCACGATGTGACGGTCGTGTGCGTGGATGTGCCGGGGTGCGAGCACGGGGCCATCCTGGCGACCCGTGACGGCGGGACGGTGATCTTCTTCTCGATGGCGACGAGTTTCGCGGCGGCGGCGCTGGGGGCCGAGGGCCTGGGTGCGGACGTGACGATGCTGGTCGGGAACGGGTTCGTGCCGGGGCATGCGGCGTTCGCGCTGGAGCTGGTGCGGCGCACGCCCGGGGTGCGGGCGTTGTTCGAGGCGCGGATTTCGGCAGACTGATCGGCATGACTTCCTCGGTGGTGTACGTGCACGGGCGGTTCTATGCGGCGGCGGACCCGCGGGCGACGGCGATGCTGGTCCGGGACGGGCGGGTGGCGTGGCTGGGTGAGACCGCGGACGCCCCGGCGGCGGACGCGGTCGTCGATCTCGAGCAGGGGCTGGTGACGCCGGCGTTCGTGGACGCGCACGTGCATGCGACGGACACCGGCCTGGTCGCCGGTGGTCTGGATCTGTCGGGTACGCGTTCGGCGCGCGACGTGCTGGATGCGGTGGCCGCGTTCGCGGCGGGCCGGGCTCCGGACGCGGTGGTGCACGGGCACGGCTGGGACGAGTCGACGTGGCCGGTGCAGACGGTGCCGACCGCGCAGGAGCTGGAGCGGGCCGCGGGCGGGCGGCGGGTGTACCTGTCGCAGGCGTCGGTGCATTCGGCGCTGGTGTCGCAGGCGATGCTGGCGGCGTGCCCGCAGCTGGATCCCGGGCAGGGCTGGGTGCGTGAGGACGACCACCACGCGGTGCGGGCGGTGGCGCTGGGGTCGCTGTCGGCCGGGCAGCGCGAGCAGGCGCAGCGGGTGGCCCTGGAGCTGGCGGCGTCGCGGGGGGTCGCGGCGGTGCACGAGTGCGGCGGGCCGGGCACGTCCAGCGAGCAGGACTTCCTGTCGGTCCTCGCCCTGTCGGGGCAGGGGCTGCCGCGGGTGTTCGGCTACTGGGGTGAGCTGGGCGGGGCGGTCAAGGCCAAGGAACTCGGGGCGGTCGGTGCGGGTGGTGACCTGTACGCCGACGGGGCGCTGGGGTCGCGGACGGCGTGGGTGCGTCACGCGTACGAGGACGGTCCGGGGTGTGGTGAGGCGTTCCTGAACGCCGAGCAGGTCGGGGCGCATCTGATCGAGTGCGCCGAGGTGGGGGTGCAGGGCGGGTTCCACGCGATCGGGGACGCGGCGATCGCGGCGGTCCTGGACGGGTTCGCGGTGGCGGCGGCGGCGCTGGGGGTGGATCGGCTGCGGCAGGGCCGGCACCGGATCGAGCACGTGGAGCTGGCGGACAAGGCGATGATCGCCAGGATGGTCGAGTACGGGGTGGTCGCGAGCGTGCAGCCGGTGTTCGACGCGTTGTGGGGTGGCAAGGACCGCATGTACGCGCAGCGGCTCGGCGTGGAGCGGGCCCTGGCGACGAACCCGATCGGGGCGATGCACGCGACCGGGGTGCCCCTGGCGTTCGGGTCGGATTCGCCGGTGACCCGCCTCGAGCCGTGGGCGGCGGTGGCCGCGGCGGTCGCGCCGGCGAACCCGGTGTTCCGGATCAGTGCCCGGGCGGCGTTCGCGGCGTCGACGCGCGGCGGGTGGCGGGCGGCCGGGGTCGACGACGCGGGGGTCCTCGCGCCGGGGGCGCAGGCCAGCTTCGCGGTGTGGGACACCCCGGGCGGGGTGGCGGACGGGTTGCCGGCGTTGCTGCCGGACGGTGACGGGCGGGTTCCGGCGCGGCCGGTGTGCCGGCGCACGGTCCTGACCGGGGAAACGATCTTCGAAGGGTAGGCGCGGATGGGGAAGCTGAACCTGGACCCGGCGGTGATCGGGCGGGCGCGGGAGCTGGCGGCCGCGGCGGGCCGGCCGGTGGTGGAGCTGGCCCGCTCGCACACGACGGTGTCGGTGGAGCGGGCGGTGCTGCGCCTGGCCGGGGTGGCCGGGGCGGACGCCGACGGGATCCCGTGGGTGAACCGCCTGGTCGACGCGGTGGTGGAGCAGGTCGGGCTCGGGCACGGCGTGGCCGTGCCCGTGTTCGACGCGCTGCTGCGCGACGGGTCCGGTGACGTGACCGTACTGGCGCAGAAGGCGGCCGCCGGGTCGGTCACGTTCGGCATCCCCGCCAAACCTGCGGCGGCGCGGCGGGCGGCGGCCCGGGCGGTCAAGGGCGGGTTGCGGCTCATCGACCGGCGGCGCACCGAACGCGACCGGCTGATCCGCCGGTTCGGTGACGCGCCCCGCCGCCCCTGGATCTACCTGATCGTGGCGACCGGGAACATCCACGAGGACATCCCGCAGGCGCAGGCCGCGGCGCGGGCCGGCGCGGACGTGATCGCGGTGATCCGGTCGACGGGGCAGTCGCTGCTGGACTACGTGCCGGAAGGGGCGACGAGCGAGGGGTTCGCGGGCACGTACGCGACGCAGGAGAACTTCCGGCTGATGCGCGCCGCGCTGGACGAGACGTCACGGGAGCTGGGCCGCTACGTGCGGCTGACGAACTACGCGTCGGGGCTGTGCATGCCGGAGATGGCGGTCCTGGCCGGCATGGAACGCCTGGACATGATGCTCAACGACTCCATGTACGGGATCCTGTTCCGCGACATCAACCCGGTCCGCACGTTCGTCGACCAGCGGTTCTCCCGGCAGGTCCACGCCCGCGCCGGGATCATCATCAACACCGGTGAGGACAACTACCTGACCACGGCCGACGCGGTCGAGGCGGCGCACACGGTGACGGTGTCGCAGCTGCTCAACGAGTACTTCGCGCACGAGGCCGGGCTGGCCGACTGGCAGCTGGGCATCGGGCACGCGTTCGAGATCGACCCTGCGCTGCCGGAGTCGTTCCGGCTCGAGCTCGCCCACGCGCTGCTGGCCCGCGAGCTGTTCCCGGACGCGCCGCTGAAATGGATGCCACCGACCAAGCACATGACCGGGGACGTGTTCCGCGGCAACCTCCTGGACGGGTTCTTCAATCTGGCCGGGGTGCTGACCGGCCAAGGGATCCTCCTCGTCGGGATGATGACCGAGGCGGTGGTGACGCCGTGGCTGTCCGACCGCGACATCGCCCTGCAGAACGTGCGGTACGTCCTCGACGGGGCCGGGAACCTGCACGAGGACTTCGTGCCCGCCCCGGGCGGGTTCATCCAGCGCCGCGCCGGGCACGTCCTCGCGGAGGCCGTCGAACTGCTGGAACGCATCACCGGCGAGTCGCTCCTCGAAGCGATCGCGGACGGCACGTTCGGGATCATGAAACGGCCCGCCGACGCCGGCCGCGGCCTGGACGGGGTCGCCGCCCACGAACCCGGCTACTACAACCCGGTCACCGACGCGCTGGAGACAACCCCATGACAGTGGTACGGCCGTACGGGGACACCACCGGCGACGGCATGGTGCAGGTGTCGTTCACGCTGCCGCTGCCGCACGACAAGCGGGCCGAGGGCGCGGCGGTGCAGCTGGCCGCGAAGATGGGCCTGGACCCGGCGATGCTGGTGCACGCCAAGCCGATGGGGGACGCGTTCACGTTCTTCGTCGTCTACGGCCGGGTCAGCCACCTCGTCGACACCGACCAGGTCCGGGTCGTCGAGCGCGACTATCCGCTGCTGAGCGCGCGTGACGTCAACGCGGCCGTCAAGAAGCGGCTGCGGCGGCGGCTGGCGGTCGTGGGGGCGTGCATCGGCACCGACGCGCACACCGTCGGCATCGACGCGATCCTCAACGTCAAGGGGGTGGCCGGGGAGAAGGGCCTGGAGTACTACCGGGAGCTGGCGGTGACGAACCTGGGCGCGCAGGTGTCCGTACCGGATCTGGTCGAGGCGGCCCGGCAGCGGCGCGCCGACGCGGTCCTGGTGTCGCAGGTGGTGACGCAGCGCGATGCGCACCTGCACAACACGCGGGCGATGGCGGCGGCGTTCCGGGAGGCGTGGCCTGCCGGGAAACGGCCGCTGCTGATCGTCGGCGGGCCCCGGTTCGATGAGCTGATGGCCGCCGAGCTCGGCGTCGACCGGATCTTCGGGCGGGGCACGACCCCGCGGGAGGTCGCCTCGTATCTGGTGCACGCGCTGACAGGGGACCGGAAATGATCACTGTGACGCATCGGCGGTACGTGCCGTACTCGCACGCGCACTACGCCGGGAACCTGGTCGACGGCGCGTACACGCTCGGGTTGTTCGGTGACGTCGCCACCGACGTGTGCATCCAGCTCGACGGCGACGAGGGCCTGTTCGCCTCGTACGGCGACGTGCAGTTCCGGGCGCCGGTCCGCGCCGGTGACATCCTGGAGGTCACGGCCCGGGTGGTGCGCCGGGGCACCCGGTCACGGACCCTGGAGTTCACCGCCGTGGTCGTCTGCCGCGGCACCGGCGGCTCGCGCGCCGAGGTCCTCGCCGAGCCGATCGTGGCGGTCACCGCGACGGGCACGGTGGTCGTGCCTTGATCGTCTGCGTGGACACCGGCTCCACGTACACCAAGGCCTGCCGGATCGAGGAGCGCACGGGCGCGCTGACCGGCCGCGCCGAGGTGCCCACGACCGCCGCGACCGATGTGCTGCACGGGCTGGACGCCGCGGTCACCGCCTGCGGTGGCGAGCCCGGCGATCAGCTGTACGTGTGCTCGTCGGCCGGGGGCGGCCTGCGGCTCGCCGTCGCCGGCTACGAGGCCCTGGTCACCGCCGAGGCCGGGCACCGGGTGGGACTGTCGGCGGGGGCCCAGGTCGTGCACGTGGCCGCCGGGATGCTCGACGGGGCCGGCGTCGCCGCGCTGCGGGCCGCCCGGCCCGACGTGATCCTGCTCGTCGGGGGCACCGACGGCGGTGACGAGGACACGCTGCTGCACAACGCGCACCGGCTCGGCACGTCACGGCTGCGGGTGCCCACCGTGGTGGCCGGCAACGCCGCGGTGGCGCTGACCGCGGCCGCGCGGCTGGCCGAGCGCGGGATCCCGGTGACGACGGCAGGCAACGTGCTGCCCCGCATCGGGGTCCTGGACGCCGGCCCGGCCCGCGCCGCGATCCGCGACGTGTTCCTGCGCCACGTCATCGGCGGCAAGAAACTGTCCCGCGGGCGCCGGTTCGCGTCGCTGGTCCGGGCCGCCACCCCCGACGCGGTCCTGGCCGGGGTGGAACTCCTCGCCGACCTGGCCGGGTGCGGGGTCCTGGTCACCGACGTGGGCGGGGCGACCACCGACGTGTACTCGGCGCTGCTGCCCGACCCGGAACGCGACAGCGGCCCGCGCCGCGACGTGGCCGGCACGGCATGGCGGGCCCGGACCGTCGAAGGTGACCTCGGCCGTCTTGCCCGCCTCGGCGGTGAGCGTCTTGGTCTCGCCCTTGTTTGAGGTCAGTTCGGCGGTGACCGCCTCGGTGCCCTTGGAGTTGTCGATGCCGAAGGTCAGGCCCTCGCAGTCCGCCTC
>CAKUMG010000350.1 GCA_934667465.1 uncultured Actinoplanes sp.
GAGCAGGATGGCCTGCAGCGGCGTGTAGCGGGCCTTGACGAGGTGGCCGGCGTCGCGGGTGGTGCCGGTGTCGGCGGGGTCGGCGGGCAGCCGGTCGGGCAGCGCCACGACCAGCGCGTACCCGCCGGTGCCGAGCCCCATGACCAGCGCGCCGACGTTGAGCAGCACGCGGTCGCCGATCTCCGGCTCTCCGGTCAGCTCCGGGTAGGCGAGCGCCTTGAGCAGGCCGTCGTCGGTGGCGACCTCCAGCTCGATGGCGCCGCGCCACCGCCGGCGTACCGAAGAAACCGTCCCTGACCGCCAGCGCACCATGGCCGCGACCCTACAGATCGGCACCGCCGTCGGTGTGGTTGCGTCCCGCGGTGCCGCGTGTCGGGTCGAGGAAGACGTGGCGGATCATCGGGTAGCGGGCCCGCAGCCGGCGTTCGGCCTCGTCGGAGGCCGCCTCGATCTGCGCGCCGGTGACCGCGTCGTCGAAGTCGACCTTGGCCGCGACCAGGATGTCGCCGGGGCCGAGCTGCATGGTCAGCAGGGTCGGCACCGCGGTCACCACGGGGATCGACGCGAGGTCCCCGGCGATGGCGGTGTGCATGGCGCGCGGCACGGCCCGCCCGACCAGCAGCGAGACGTTGCTGCGGGCCAGGATGAACGCGACCACGAGCAGCAGCAGGCCGATCAGCACCGACGCGATGCCGTCCCAGACCTCGTCGCCGGTCAGCTGCACGCCGAGGATGCCGAGTGCGGCCAGGACCAGGCCGATGAGCGCGGCGGAGTCCTCGAAGTAGACCGCCTTGACCGTCGTGTCGGGGGTGAGGCGCAGGAAACGGTACGGGGTGATGCCCCAGCGCCTCGATTCGCCGGCCACCTGCCGCTTGGCGCGCAGGAACGACGTGCCCTCGGCCACGAACGACACGGCGAGCACGATGTAGGACAGCAGGTAGTCGCCGCTGTGCGCGCCGTTCAGGATCGTCGCGACGCCGTGGTAGATGGAGAAGCCGGCCCCGCCGACGAACGTGAACAGGGCGGCGATGAACGCCCAGACGAAGCTCTCCTTGCCGTACCCGAAGGGGTGACGGTCGTCGGCCGGTTTCGCGCCGCGGCGCAGGGCCACGAACAGGAACACCTCGGTCACGGTGTCGGCCAGCGAGTGGGCGGCCTCGGACAGCATGGCGGCGGAGCCGGAGAGCACGCCGGCGACCAGCTTCGCGGCGGCGATCACCAGGTTGGCGGCGCCGGCCACGACGACGGTGCCGACGCTTTCGTTGCCCTGCTCGGCGTTCTTCTGATCAGTGGACACGGCCGGGTGACTTCCCCTTGCACGGTACAGATAACCCGCCGCGGCCTGTGCATGACGTCATGATCCGGCGGGGCTGCTAGCGTTGCACCTCGTGTCGCGCACTCGTACCGAGCGCCTGGTTAACCTGGTGATCTGCCTCCTCTCGACGCGACGGTTCCTGACCGCCGCGCAGATCGCCGCGACCGTGCCCGGTTACGAGCACGATCCGGAGGATCCTAAGGACCACGACGCGTTCCAGCGCAAGTTCGAGCGCGACAAGGCCGAGCTGCGCGAGCTGGGCGTGCCGCTGGAGACGGGCACCGACAGCGCATTCGACACCGAGCATGGCTACCGCATCGCGCACCGGGAATACGCGCTGCCCGACATCCCCCTGGAGCCGGACGAGGCCGCCGCCGTGGGCATCGCCGCCCGGCTGTGGCAGCACGCAGGCCTGGCCGCGGCCGCGTCGTCCGGGCTGGCCAAGCTGCGCGCCGCCGGCATCGAGGTGGACCCGCAGGCCACGCTCGGCGTCGAGCCGGTGGTGACCGTCGACCCGGCGTTCGGGCCGCTGACCGCCGCGGCGCGCGCCCGCCGGGCCGTCACGTTCTCCTACCGGGTGCCCGAGCGCGACGAGCCCGCCGTGCGCCGGGTCCAGCCCTGGGGCGTGGTGTGCTGGCAGGGCCGCTGGTACGTGGTCGGCCACGACCGTGACCGGGAGGCGACCCGCTGCTTCCGGCTGTCCCGGATCGTCGGCGGCGTGCGTGCGACCGGCGCCGAGGGCGCGTTCGTCCCGCCCGACAACGAGGACCTGATCAGCCATGTCGCCCGGTTCAACGGGCCGGTCAGCCGCGACCGGCGGGCCACCGTCACGGTGCGGCCCGGCCGGGCGGCGGGCCTGCGGCGGATGGCGGCGCAGAGCGTGCCGGGCCCGGACGGCGACTGCCTGACCATCGCCTACTCCGACGTCGACTGGCTGGCCGCGCGGCTGGTCGGCTACGGCGCCGACGTGCGTGCCGACGGCCCGCCCGAGCTGCGTGAGGCCGTCATCCAGCAGCTCAAAGAGGTCGTTGCTCGTTACGAGCCCACGGTTGCGGAGGCCTCGTCATGAACGACTGCACCGAGCGGCAGGTCGCCGCGTCTGACGACGGCCTCGTAGGCGAGGGCCAGGAGTGCATGACCAGGTGGACAGCGTGATGCCGCAGCAGCGCCAGCCGGCGGGCCGCACGTCGGGGGACCGGCTGGGGCGGCTGCTCAACCTGGTGCCGTACCTGCTCGCCCGGCCCGGCATCGAGGTCGCCGAGGCCGCCGCCGACTTCCGGATCAGCGAGAAGCAGCTGCGCGAGGACCTGGAGCTGCTCTGGGTCTGCGGGCTGCCCGGCTACGGCCCCGGCGACCTGATCGACATGGCGCTCGACGGCGACCGGGTCACGATCACCTACGACGCGGGGATCGACCGGCCGCTGCGGCTCAACCCGGACGAGGCGCTCGCCCTGGTGGTGGCGCTGCGGATGCTCGCCGAGACGCCCGGGATCGGCTCGCGGGACGCGATCGAGCGGGCCCTGGCGAAGATCGAGAGCGCGGCCGGCGACCTGGCCGACGCGCCCGTGGCGGTGCGGCTGCCGGCGGGCACCGAGCGCCTCGACGCGATCCGGGGGATCGTGGAGCGGCGGCACGCGCTGCGGATCACCTACTACACGGCCGCGCGCGACGAGACCACCGAGCGGATCGTCGACCCGATGCGGGTGCTCATGGTCGGCAACCGCGGCTACCTGGAGGCGTGGTGCCGCCGGGTGGAGGCCGTCCGGCTGTTCCGGCTGGACCGCATCGACGCGTGGACCGAGCTGGAGGAGCCCGCCGCGCCGCCGGCCCGGGCCGTGCCGCACGACGTCAGCGACGGGATCTTCTCGCCCTCGGCCGAGCTGCCGCTGGTCACCGCCCGGGTCGGGCGGGGAAGCCGGTGGATCACCGAGTACTACCCGTGCGAGGAGGTCAGCCGGGACGGCGACCGGTGGCTCGTCACGATGCGGGTCACCGACCTGGGCTGGGCGCAGCGGCTGCTGCTCGGGCTCGGCCCGGACGTGACGGTGCTGGGGCCGCCCGAGCTCGTCGACCGCATCCGCGACCACGCCGCCGCCGCGCTGGAGGCGTACGCGTCGCCCGCTCCGCCGACTCCGTAGAGTGTCCGGCATGGTCAAGTGGATTGTGATCGCCGCGGTGGTGCTGGGTCTGGTGATCCTCGCGGTCGCTGCGATGTCCGTGGTGCGACGCCTGCCGAACTTCGACCGCGCGATGCGCCGGCTGATGCGGCGCCAGGAGGAGGCGCTGCGGCTGCAGGGCGACGCCGAGCGGCTCCAGGCGACCGTCGAGGCCCTGCAGCGCAAGGCCGAGGTCGCGAACGAGCAGGTCGCCGTGATCAAGGCGGGGCGCGGCGAATTGGGGAAACACTCCTTACAGAAGACCGCCGGCCCGTGGTAGTTTGCGGCTGAATTTCGCTCGCGTAAATGACAAACAGATAGGTGCGGGAGGGCACACTCCCAGGAACCACACGTACGATGGACCCCGCACAGTCCCGCACCTGATCCAATCGACTGGAGTCACCCCATGGGCGCCCTCAAGCCATGGCACATCGCCATCTTCGTCGTCGTGCTCGTGCTGCTCTTCGGCGCGAAGCGTCTGCCCGACGCGGCCCGCTCCCTCGGCCGGTCGCTGCGGATCATCAAGGCCGAGACCAAGGGCCTGGTGGACGACAACAACGTCGCCGACAAGGCCGAGGCCCAGCACGGTCACCAGCCGCTGCAGGGCGAGGTCCAGCAGGGTTATGTCGCCCCGCCCGGCTACCAGCAGCAGCCGCCGCCCGCGGGCTACCAGCAGCCGCAGCCCGGCTATCAGCAGCCCCCGGCCGGCTACCAGCAGCCGCAGGCCCAGCCCTACGCGCAGCCCGCGCAGCCGCCGGCCCAGGAATACGTCAACCCGGTGCAGCAGTCGAAGGACCGCTGATCCACCGTGAACCTCTCCCTGCGCCGCGACCGGGGACCCAGCAAGTTCGAGCAGGCCGCCGACGGCTCCATGACGCTGATCGAGCACGTCCGGGAGCTGCGTAACAGGCTCTTCTGGGCCGCGCTCGGCGTCATGGGCGGTCTGATCGTCGGCTTCATCCTGGCCAACCCGGTCTTCGACCTGCTCCAGCAGCCCTACTGCGACCTGCCCAGTTCGTGGATCGACGGCAAGTGCCGCTTCCTGGTGCTGGGCGTGGCCGACACGCTGATCCTCAAGCTCAAGATCGCGCTGTGGCTGGGCCTGGTCGTCGGGTCGCCGGTCTGGCTCTACCAGCTCTGGGCGTTCATCGCGCCCGGCCTGCACCGCCACGAGCGCAAGTGGGCCTACGTCTTCGTCGCCATCGCGGCCCCGCTGTTCATGGCCGGCGCCGTGCTCGCCTACTTCGTGGTCGGCCACGGCCTCGCCTTCATCATGCAGGCGGGCGTCATCGGCGAGACGTCCCAGCTCGAGGTCACGAAATACATCGGCTTCGTGATGAACATGATCGTCGTCTTCGGGGCGGCGTTCGAGTTCCCACTGATCCTGCTGATGCTCAACTTCACTGGTGTGGTCACGGCCAGGCAGCTCATCGGCTGGTGGCGGATCATGGTCGTGGTGGCGTTCGCGTTCTCCGCGGTCGCCACCCCCGACCCGGGCCCGTTCGGCATGATCCTGCTGGCCGGCTGCATGCTCCTGCTCTATCTGATCGCCACCGGGATCGCGGCGCTCAACGACAAGCGCAAGGGCCGCGGCAAGGAGGTCTTCGAGGGCCTCGACGACGACGAGACGTCCCCGCTCGAGGAGGAGCGCGTGCCGGTCAGCGTCTCGGACCGCGTCGACGCGCCCACCCCGGTCGAGGCGCCCGTGCCGGTCGAGAAGCCCCGGCCGCTGGAGAGCCGCTTCGACGACATGACCTGAGCCGGCTGCCGGTACATTCGGCGGCTGTGAACAGCGGAGACGACATCGCGGTGCTGGCCAACCCCCGGGCGGGGCGCGGCCGGCACCGCGGTCTGCTTCCGGAGGTCCTCGACGTCCTGGCGGGCACGGGGCGGCCGGTGCGGCTGTTGACGGCGGTCAGCGGCGCCGAGGCGGAGGCGGCCTGCCGGCGGGCCGTCACCGACGGTGTGGGGGCGGTCGTCGCGGTCGGCGGGGACGGCACGGTGCACCGGGCGCTGCAGGGCGTGGCGGGCACGGCGACGCCGCTGGGGATCGTGCCCGCGGGCACGGGCAACGACTTCGCGCGCGCGGCGGGCGTACCGCTGGATCCCCGGCAAGCCGCGCGGGCGGTGACCGCGGCGCGCGAGCACCCGCGGGACCTGGCCCGGGTCACGGACGCCGGCGGCGGGACCCGGTGGTTCGGGGCGGTCCTGGCCTGCGGGTTCGACGCGATCGTCAACGAGCGGGCCAACCGGATGCGGTGGCCGCGCGGCCCGCGCCGCTACGACCTGGCCGTCGCGCTCGAGCTGGCCCGGCTGCGCACCCGCGACTACACGATCACGCTCGACGGCACCGAGCGCGGCGTCGCCGGGGTGCTGGTGGCGATCGGCAACGGGCCTACCTACGGCGGCGGCATGCGGATCTGCCCGGATGCGGACATGACGGACGGGCTGCTCGATGTCGTGATCGGCGCGGGCATGGGCCGCGGCGCTCTGGTGCGGCTCAAACCGCGGCTGCGGCACGGCACTCACCTGAGGGATCCCCGGGTGGGGGCGTACCGTGCCCGTGAGGTGCGGATCGAGGCCGAGGGCATCATCGCGTACGCCGACGGGGAGCGCATCGGGCCGCTCGAGCTGACCGTCCGCTGCGAACCGGGTGCGGTCCGGTTGCTGCTCTGAGCCCGGGGTCAGCCGGGCGGGACGCGGGCCGAACCGTCAAGTGCAACCACGTCGGAGGGGGACAATGATGTCGTCGATCGGACCGCTCAGCCCGGGCAGGCTCGCCGCCGCGTACGCGGGTTCCACGGACGCCCTGGCCGCGCGCCCCGCCACGGCCGAGCGCGCCGAGCCCGCCACCGAGAAGCGGGCCAAGGAGACGGCGGCGCAGGAGGCGCAGGAGCCCGTCGTGGACGCCAGCGCCACCCGCGGCACGCTGATCGACACGTACCTCTAAGAAGTGCCCGTCAGCGC
>CAKUMG010000351.1 GCA_934667465.1 uncultured Actinoplanes sp.
GCCACGACGGTGGCGCCGACGGTTCCGCGCGCTGAGACGCGGCCCGCGATGACGAACCCCCCGCCGGACGGCACCGAGGACCGTCCGGCCCTGGCCCGGGCGACGGCCGTCGATGGTGCCAAGTTCGCCGAGGCGTACTGGGGGCGGCAGCCGCTGCTCACCCGCGCCGACGAGCTGGCCGGGCCGGACGGCTTCCGCGACCTGCTCTCTCCGGAGGCGGTCGACGAGCTGCTCAGCGAGCGCGGGCTGCGTACCCCCTTCCTGCGCGTCGCGAACAAGGGCAAGGTGCTGCCCGCCGGGTCCTTCACCGGCGGGGGCGGTGCGGGCGCGGAGATCGGCGACCAGGTGCAGGACGACAAGGTCATGCAGCTGTACGCGGACGGCGCCACGCTGGTCCTGCAGGGCCTGCACCGGATCTGGCCGCCCCTGATCGACTACGCCCGCCGGCTCGGCGCCGAGCTGGGGCAGCCGCTGCAGGTCAACGCGTACCTCACGCCCGCGGGCAACAAGGGCTTCGCGACCCACTACGACACCCACGACGTGTTCGTGCTGCAGGTCGACGGCACCAAGCGCTGGCGCATCCACCCGCCCGTGCTGCCCGACCCCCTCGAGCGCCAGGCCTGGGGCGGCCGCGCCGACGAGGTGGGCGCGGTCGCGGACGGCGAGCCCGCCCTCGACGTCGTGCTGCACCCCGGCGACGCGCTCTACCTGCCCCGGGGCTGGCTGCACTCGGCGGAGGCGCAGGGCGAGCGCTCGCTGCACCTGACGTTCGGTGTGCGCGCTCTCACCCGATATGCGCTGGTCGAGGAGCTGCTCGGACTCGCGGCGGAGGATCAGCGGCTGCGCGCGACCCTCCCGTACGCGATCGATGTCGCCGACCCCGCCCAGCTCGCCCCCGAGCTGGAACAGACCGTGGAGGCGCTGCGCGACTGGCTGCTCACCGCCGACCCCGCCGCGGTGGCGGGGCGGCTGCGCGAGCGCGCCTGGCGTTCCCGTCGCCCCGAGCCGGTCAAGCCCCTCGAGCAGCTCGCCTACGCCGAGGGCCTGACCCCGGACGACGCGGTCACGATCCGGCACGGGCTGTTCCACCAGCTGCACGCGGACGGCCCGGAACATGTCGTGCTCCGGCTCACCGGGCGGACACTGCGGTTCCCGGCGTTCTGCGAACCTGCGCTGCGGGCGGCCCTCGACGGCGCCGCGCACCGGGTGAGTGATCTTCCCGGGCTCGACGACGAGGACCGGCTGGTCCTGGCGCGCCGTCTGCTGCGCGAGGCCGTCCTGGTGCCGGCTTCCTGACGATCAACCGATATATGTACGGGCTCTGTCGTCCGGCGTACCCAGACGGGGCAGGCTGGCTCGGGGGTCGCGACCTCGCCGTCGGGGTTGCGGCCCCCGCCGCGCGTCCCGGTCCGCCGCTGGTCACCCGACGCTGTCGGGGTCGAGCCAGGAGCTCAGCCCACGGTCACCCCGTCCGGGTAGAGCTTGCCCAGCAGCGCGAGCGTGGCGACGTCGCCCAGCCCGGCCGGGTCCACCCGGACCCCGTCCGCGCTGACCAGCCCGTCCGCCCCCAGCACCGCCCACGGGTCCACGAGCACCCCGTCCCTCGGCCCCCCGCGCCCGTCTCCCGGACCCCCGCGCCGTGCGAACCGGTGCCCCCGCAACGCCTGCCCCAGATCCGTGCTCAGCGTGACGTCGTCCCTGGTCACCTCGATGTGCGCCGTGCGATGCCCCCCGGTGACGGGCCCCGCGACGATCCGCCCCTCCGGCAGCGGCCCGGCCACCACCCGCGCGCCGGGCAGCGGGCTCCGCGGCTCGGCGTAGTAGTCCTCGATCGCCGGAACATATGCCGTGGCCTTGGCATCCGCCGCCCCTGCCCGCCACGTGAGCAGGTACCGCGGCGCGTCCACCGGCGACGACCCCACCACTGCCGGCAGGACGGTGCCGCCGGGGTGATCGAAGCCGTACTCACCCGGGACGGCCGGATCGTTGCCGCCGGTGATCACCTGACGCGCGTACCGGACCAGCGACTCGTGCCGGACCTGGCGGATCAACGCCTCGGCCAGGAACCGCTCCCGCGCCTCCTCCAGATGCCGCAACCCCCGCGGCGTCACCGACAGCGGCACCTCGCGCCAGTTCGTGAACGGCAGCAGGGCGTCACGCAGCAGCACGATCTGGTGCAACCACTCGTTGTACATCTGCATCGGCACGGCCCCGCCCCGCACCCCGAGCAGCAGATCGGCCGCCTCGTGGGTGAGCAGATGCCCGTCGCACCGGCTGCGCACCACGAGCGGCCCCGCCGGGAACGCCGTCCGCCGGTCGAGCGCCGCGACGGCCCAGCCGGCGAGCTCCTCCCCGATCACGCGCGCCTGCCCGGCCAGCTCCCGGGTGACCCGCGGGGCTTCCGGCGTCCCGTTCAGCGGCAACGCCGTCTCGCGCGTGCCGAGCGCCAGCGTGGCGCGGATCTGGTCGGCCAGCACCGCGCGGTCCACCTCACGCAGCGCATCGAGGGTGCCGTGCAGCAGCGGCTCCGTACCCGCGAAGAACTCACGGGCGGTCAGGCTGCCGTGCTCGGCGAACGTGTTCCACCGATCGCCTCCGAGCTGCTTCTCCGACATGCGGGGCCCCCTTTCCGTAACGTGCGATCCAGAATTTGAGCAAGCCAGTCGAGCCGAACTCCGAGCCGGACAGGGCCTCGGCCGGCGGGTCAGTCGAGAACGGTGCCGGACGGAGCCTCGGCCGGCGGGGTCAGTCGAGAACGGTCAGGGCGAGGTCGACGAGCGGCTCGGCCGCACGCGCGTCGGGCACGACCTTCGCCGTCACGAGCAGCCCGTTGAGAAAGGTCACGAGAAAACCCGCAACGGTGTACGCATCTCGCGAGCCCGAGATCTCCCCGCGCTCCGCCGCCGCGCGCAGCACCGCGGCGAGCGCATCCTGATTGGCAGCGAGCGCATCCCGTACGGTCGATCGGGTGCCGGCGTCCGCGGGCAGGCGCTCCGCGGCGGCATTGACGAACAGGCACCCCCGCCCGCCCTCCGCCACGGCGATCCGCACGCGCTCCAGCAGCATCTCCCGGATCGCGGACCGCACATCCCCACCGCGCTCCAGGTCACGCAGCGCATCCGCACCCCGCGACCCCCGGTAGTGCTCGAGCGCCGCCCGGTAAAGCCCCTCCTTGCTCCCGAACGCGGCATAGATCGACCCCTGCCCGAGCCCGAGGTGGCCGGTCAGGTCGCGCATCGAGGTCGCCTCGAACCCCTTGACCCAGAACAGCTCCATCGCCCGCCGCACGGTCTCTTCGGTGTCGAACTCCCGGACCCTCGCCATGCCACGACCGTAACCTAACTGGATCGCACGTTCAAGAAAGCTACGCTGAACCCATGGTCCGAGACGAACTGCTGGCCCTCCGAGAAACCGCCGAATCCGAGGCGGCCGACCTCGACCGCGACCTGAAGGCCCTGTTCGCAGCGTCCCGCGACTCCAACGCCGACGACGAACACGACCCCGAAGGCGCCACCGTCGGCTACGAACGCGCCCAACTGACCGCCCTCCTGACCGCCGCCCGCCGCCGCATCACCGAGGTCGACGACGCCCTGTCCCGCCTAGCCGCCGGCACCTACGGCACCTGCGAACGCTGCGGCACCCCCATCGGCGCCGAACGCCTCGCGATCCGCCCCTTCGCCCGCCACTGCATCACCTGCGCCTGACCCCCGCGCCGCTGGATCAGGGCTGCCCGTCCGGGTAGACGATCGCGTGCATCCGTTGCAGCACGTCGATCTGGGCCGGATTGAGCAGCTCCGCCACCGCATGCAGCAGCACCGGCTGCGTCCGCGGATCACCACCCGCCCGGATCCCCTCCGCCGCCTCGCTCAGCACCGGATGGGCGGCCAGATCGCGCCCGACCTCGACGGCGTAGCGCTCGGCCAGATCCTGCCGGGTCGCCTCGTCCGCCTCCTCGGTCAGCGCATCGAGCTCCGAGGGACGCATGACCACGCTCGGCATGATCGGAAGCGGCGCGATCGGCACCGCTGTGGCGCGCCTGGCGGTCGCCGCGGGGATCGGCGTCGTCCTGAGCAACTCGCGCGGCCCGCTGAGCCTGGCGGGGGTGGCGGCGGAGCTCGGCGTGCGGGCCGGCACGGTCGCCGAGGCGGTGGCCGCGGGTGACTTCGTGCTGCTGGCCGTCCCGCTGCGGGCCGTCACCTCGCTGCCTCGGGATCCCCTGGACGGCACGATCGTGCTGGACACCTCGAACTACTACCCGGGCCGCGACGGCGCGATCGCCGAGCTGGACAGCGACGAGCTGACCACCAGTGAGTACGTGCAGCGGCACCTCCCCGGGGCGCGGATCGTCAAGGCCTTCGCCAACGTCAGCGCGCTGCACCTGGTGGCGCAGGCCCGCCCGCACGGCGCACCGGACCGCAGCGGGCTCGCCATCGCCGGCGACGACCCGGAAGCCGTCGAGGCCGTCGCCGGGCTCGTCGACCGGCTGGGCTTCGACCCGGTGAACATCGGCGGCCTGGCCGGCAGCTGGCGGATCGAGCCGGACACGACAGCCTCGGCGTCGGCCTACTTCACCGAGCCGTTCCCCATGGGCGTGAGCATGGCGGAGAAGCTGGCCTTCCTCACCGCCACGCCCGCCGCCCCGCTGCCCGCCGCCGAGCTCCGCAGCCTGGTCGCCGGGGCCGTCCGCGTCCCGGCCGGCGGCGAGTGGCCCACCGACTGACGGACGCGGCATTGCCATTGATCGTCATGGGTGCTTGGCTGAAGCTGTGGCTTACAGGTATGCCAGCAACTGGCCGGTGATGCTTCTTCTCGGCGTGGGGGCGCTCTGCTCCTTCGGGCAGGACGCGACCCGGTACTTCTTCCAGCCGCGCGTCACCGCGGAGGTGTCCTACTGCAGCGCGCGGCTGTGCGATGTGGACTACGGCGGCAGCACCTCGGTCTCCGTGGCGGGCGGCCCGGAGGCGGGGCTGGCCACGGGGCAGGCCATCCGGGTGTACGAGATCGACGACGACCATGTACGGCTTGCCGACGCCGGGCCGCCGTGGACGGTGTGGCTGTTCGGCGTGCTGGCGCTGGTCTATCTCGTCGCGGTCGCCGTCCGGATCGCCCAGGCGACGGCCACCCGGCGGGCGGCCCTGGCGCGGGGCGAGGATCCGCGGGTCGTGGGCGAGTTCGGCGTCGTCGCGTGGTGGGTGGGGCCGCCCCTGATCGTGCTCGGCGGGCTGCTCGCGTTCGGGGAGCACAGCCGCGCAGCCGGGTGGGTCGTCATCGTGACCGGGCTGATCACCGTCGTCGGGTTCTCCACGCTCTGGGTCATGGCCAACCGCGCCCGCGCGGCCACCCCGCAGCAGGACCTGGCCGCATCGCAGCAGGACCCGGCGGGCCCGCAACAGAGCCCGGCCGCACCGCAGCAGGGCCCGGCGGGCCCGCGGCAGGGCCCGGCGGGCTCGTAACCCCCGGATGAGGCGGGTTCTCGTGGTGGGGATGTCCGGGGCGGGGAAGACCACGGCGGCCCGGCGGCTGGCGGGCGTGCTCGGGGTGCCGTTCCACGAGATGGATGCCCTGGCGATCGGGCCCGGCTGGTCCGTGCCGGCCACGCTGGTGGCCGATGTCGGGGAGCTCGTGGCCAGGCCGGGCTGGGTGATCGACTCGTGGGGGCGGCCGGAGGTCCGGGCGGCGCTGTTAGCCGCGGCCGACACCGTGGTGTGGCTCGACTACCCGCGCCGCGTGGTGCTGCCCCGCCTGTTGCGCAGGTCTCTGCGGCGCTCGTGGCGGCGCGAGCGGATCTTCGGCGGCAACGTGGAGCGGTGGCGCGAGTGGCTCACGCGCGAGCACCCGCTCTGGCACGCGGTCACGACGTTCGGCGCGCGCCGGCGCGAACTGGCCGGGCTCACGGCAAGCCGGCGAACCGTGCGGCTGACCTCACCGGCGAGGTTCGAGCGGTGGCTTCGAGAGCAGGGCGCGCGCTGAGTCAGAGCAGGTCGAGCAGCGTACGGGCATTGCGCTGGGCATTGTCTCCGGAGCAGTTGTTCATGAAGACCTGCGTGCGTTCCGTCGCGTCGGCGAGGGCGTGGATGCGCGGCGCCCACTCGCGCAGTTCCGCGTCGGAGTAGTCGTAGCCGAACTTCTCGTGGATGTCCTTGCTGGTCCACTTGTCGCTGTGGCCGTGGAAACGGATCACGGCGAGGTCGGCCGTCGCTTCGGTGAGCGGCGGGACCGAGGACTTGTGCCCCTGCGGCATGTCGACGCAGACGAGCGGCAATTCGTGCGTACGGAGGAAGTCGAGGGTTTCCGCGGCATTGTCGCCGTCGAACCAGGACGCGTTGCGGAACTCGAAGACCGGGCGCAACGGTTTGCAGCGCGCAGCGACCTCGCGCAGATAGTCCCTGTTGGACCGGCGGATGCCCCACCAGGGCGGGACCTGGAACAGGACCGC
>CAKUMG010000352.1 GCA_934667465.1 uncultured Actinoplanes sp.
CAGTCCGGCCAGCAGGAGCCCGGCGGGACTGGCCAGCCGGGACGGGCGGGGGGTGCGCACCGGACCACTGTGCGGCAGCGCGCCGCCGGCCGCCATCCCGCGGCTGATTGATCTTCCGGTGGCCGATCGGCAGTATCGTCCACGGAGTGGGACAGCGGTCGAGGTGGCAGGCTGTCCCGGGTAGGAGCCATCGATGTCTCTGCTCGAAAGGACGGCGTCGCCGTGAAGGTCGGCATTCCCAGTGAAGTGAAGAACAACGAGTTCCGGGTGGCGATCACCCCGGCCGGGGTGTTCGAGTTCCGCCGGGCGGGGCACGAGGTGTTCGTGCAGGCGGGTGCGGGTGCCGGATCGTCGATCGACGACGCGGACTACGCCGCCGCCGGCGCGACGATCGTCGCGAAGGCCGACGAGGTGTGGGACACCGCGGAGCTGGTGCTCAAGGTCAAGGAGCCGATCGCCGAGGAGTACGGGCGGATGCGGGAGGGTCAGGTCCTCTTCACCTACCTGCACCTGGCCGCCTCGAAGGAGTGCACCGACGCGCTGCTGGAGAGAAAGGTCACCGGCATCGCGTACGAGACGGTGGAGCTCGCGGACAGGTCGCTGCCCCTGCTGGCACCCATGTCGGAGGTGGCCGGGCGGCTCGCGCCGCAGGTCGGGGCGTACCACCTGATGCGCTCCGGCGGCGGGCGTGGCGTGCTGATGGGCGGCGTGCCGGGCGTCTACCAGGCCAAGGTCGTGGTGATCGGCGCCGGGGTGTCCGGGATGAACGCGGCCGCGATCGCGCTCGGGATGCAGGCCGAGGTGCTGGTGCTCGACAAGAACATCGCGCGCCTGCGGGCCGCCGACGCCGACTACCGGGGGCATCTGCAGACCATCGCCTCCAACGCGTACGAGATCGAGAAGGCGGTGATCGACGCGGACCTCGTCATCGGTGCCGTGCTCGTGCCCGGCGCGAAGGCGCCGAACCTGATCTCCAACGAGCTCGTGTCGCGGATGAAGCCGGGCAGCGTGCTCGTGGACATCGCCATCGACCAGGGCGGCTGCTTCGAGGACTCGCGGCCGACCACGCATGCCGACCCGGTCTACCCGGTGCACCAGTCGATGTTCTACTGCGTCGCGAACATGCCGGGTGCCGTGCCGCACACCAGCACGTACGCGTTGACGAACGTCACCCTGCCGTACGCGCTGGAGCTGGCCAACCTCGGCTGGCGCGACGCCGTGCAGGCCGACCCGGCGCTCGCGCTGGGCGTCAACACGCACGCCGGTCAGGTCGTCTACGGCCCGGTCGCCGAGGCGCACGGCATGACGGCCGTGCCGCTGTCCGAGGTGCTGTGACCTCGCTCGCCAGGGCGGTGCAGGCCTATCTCGACCACCTCACGGTCGAGAGAGGCCTGTCTCGCAACACCCTGCTGTCCTACCGGCGCGATCTCGACAGGTACGCCGAGGAGCTGACCGCGGCCGGGGTGAGCGACCTGGCCGCGGTCACCACCGCCGACCTGACCCGGCACCTGCTGGCGCTGCGCGAGGGCTCGGGCGAGCACCCCGCGCTGTCGGCGGCGTCGGCGGCGCGGGCGGTCAGCGCCGTACGGGGGCTGCACCGCTTCGCCGCGCGGGAGGGGCTGGCGCCGCACGACGTGAGCCGCGACGTCAAGCCGCCGGCCCCGCCGAAGCGGCTGCCGAAGGCCCTGGACGTGGAGCAGGTGACCCGGCTGCTGGCGGCGGTCACCGCCGACGATCCGCTCGGGCTGCGGGACAGGGCACTGCTGGAGCTGCTGTACGGGACCGGGGCGCGCATCTCCGAGGCGGTGGGCCTGGCGATCGACGACGTGGACACCGACGTGGTGACCCTGCACGGCAAGGGCGGCCGGACCCGGCTGGTACCGCTCGGCTCCTACGCCCGGGCGGCGCTCGACGCGTATCTGGTGCGCGGCAGGCCCACGCTGGTCCGGGCCGGCAAGGGTACGCCCGCCGTGTTCCTCAACGCCCGCGGCGGAGCCCTGTCGCGGCAGAGCGCGTGGACGATCCTGCACCGGGCGGCGCGCGCGGCGGGGTTGCCCGTCGAGGGGGCGCACGCCGTGTCGCCGCACACGCTGCGTCACTCGTACGCGACGCATCTGCTCGACGGCGGCGCCGACGTCCGGGTGGTGCAGGAGCTGCTCGGACACGCCTCGGTGACCACGACGCAGGTCTACACGCTCGTGACTGTGGACCGGCTGCGCGAGGTGTACGCGACCGCCCATCCGCGGGCCACGTGACGCAGCCGACACGCGCGGGCCAGCCGCGCCACGACACGCCGAACGGGTGACCCCGGACGGGCGGTCCGGGTGGCGTACAGTCGGGCATCGGCTCCGGCTGCGGGTCGGAAGGGGGTTTCGGGGACATGGCGGCACATGATCAGCGCGCGGAGGCCTGGACCTCTGCCCTGCGCGAGCAGCAGGCGAGCTCCCTGGACCTCGGCGCCGACCTCGGCCCCGCGGATCCGACCGCCTACACGATGCGCCGTCCGATCCCCGAGCCGATGCCGACCGACCGGCACGGCCCGGCGCGGATCATCGCGCTTGCCAACCAGAAGGGTGGCGTGGGCAAGACCACCACGACCATCAACCTGGGTGCCGCGCTCGCCGAATACGGCCGCAAGGTGCTGCTGGTCGACTTCGACCCGCAGGGCGCCTGCTCGGTGGGGCTCGGCGTCAACCCGCACAACCTCGACCTGAGCATCTACAACCTGCTCATGCAGGACGACGTGACCACGCAGGACGTCATCATCAAGACCGACGTCCAGGGGCTGCACCTGCTGCCGGCCAACATCGACCTGTCGGCGGCCGAGATCCAGCTGGTCAACGAGGTCGCCCGCGAGATGGCCCTGGCGCGGGCACTGCGCAGCGTCCGCAAGGAGTACGACTTCATCCTGATCGACTGCCAGCCCTCGCTGGGCCTGCTGGCGATCAACGCGCTGACCATCGCGCACGGCGTGCTCATCCCGCTCGAGTGCGAGTTCTTCAGCCTGCGCGGTGTCGCGCTGCTGCTCGACACGATCGACAAGGTCCGCGAGCGGCTCAACTTCGACCTCGAGCTCGAGGGCATCCTCGCGACCATGTACGACTCCCGCACCACCCACTGCCGCCAGGTGCTGCAGCGCGTGGTCGAGGCGTTCGGCGACAAGGTCTACCAGACGGTCATCACCAAGACCGTCAAGTTCCCCGAGTCGACGGTGGCCGGCGCGCCGATCACGTCGCTGGACCCGGCCTCGTCCGGCGCCCGCAACTACCGGCAGCTCGCCCGGGAGCTCATCGCCGCGCAGGCGGAGCGCGACTGAGGTGCTGTTCGCGCTCGGCGAACCGGTCGCGTTCGTCGCGCTGGTCCTCTCGTTCCTGCTGGCCCTCGTGCTGCGCGCGGTCGCCGTCCGGCTGACCGCCCGCACGCTGGGCCTGGTCCACCGCGGCGAGCCGGTCGGCTTCCGGGCGCGCGAGGACATCGACCCGTTCGGCGCGGTCGCGGCCGCCGTCGGCGGTCAGGGCTGGGGCCGCGCGCTGTCGGTCGACGAGATCCCCCGGCACTTCGGCCGCGGCCGGGCCGCGGCCGTCTTCCTGTCCGGGCCGGTCGTCACGATCGTCGCGGCGCAGTTCTTCTTCCTGGCGTACGCGCTGACCACCGACCTGAACTTCCTGATGGCCGCCCACCCGTCGGACCTGCTGCGCGCCGCGTACCTGGACGTGCCGGTGCTCGACCAGACGCTGCTGTCGTTCGGTGTCGGGCTGCTCACGTTCGGGCTGCTGTCGCTGATCCCGATCCCGCCGCTGGACGGCTTCGGTGCGCTGTGGTCGGCGCAGAAGCGGCCCGGGCCGAGCATGCAGTGGCTGCGGCTGTGGTTCGAGGAGAAGAACCTCGGCGTCGTGCTGCTGCTGGTCTTCTGCTTCTTCCCGCTGAGCCGCCCGATCCTGCTGATCGTCCTGGACGTGCTCGGGCTGCTCTTCATCCGCCTCTGGGGTTAGGTCCGGTGTCCCCGGGGCCGGGCCGGGTGGCCCGCACCGACCGGTCCGGCGTCCTGCACCCGGACAACTTGGACCAGTACGCCGCGACCATCCACGACGCCGCCGCCGCGGTGTCCCCGGCGGTCGACCACTTCTGGACCGTCGCCTGGCACCTGCCCGCCGGCCGGGCCATCGAGCAGCGGATCATCAGCGACCCGGCGGTGACGCTGACCGTCGAGGCCGGCAACGTCCCCGCCGAGCTCGTCGTCACCGGCGTGCACCGCGCGGTGTGGGTGCGCGAGATCGCCGGCCGGGGCAGCGCGTTCGCGGTCCGGCTGCGCCCCGCCGGGCTCGCCGTGGTCAGCGACCTCACTCCGGCGGCGGTCGCTGACCGGACCGTGGCGGTCACGCCCGCGCTCGATGCCCGCCTGCACGCGCTGATGCGGGCGATCGCGGACGAGCCCGATCTGGCCTCCCGCATCGCCCGGGCCACGACGCTGATCACCACGATGCTCGCCGAGCGGCCGCCGACCGCGCGGCAGCGGCTCGCCAACGACGCCGTGGCCGCGATCCACCGGGGCGACCCGCCGCCGTCCGGCCCGTCGGAGCGCACCGTGCAGCGGGCGCTGCGCGAGACCATCGGCCACGGCCCGGCCTGGGTCCGCCGGTGGGTGCGGCTGCAGGAGGTCGCGCGGCAGTTCGCGGTCAGCGGCGACGCCGGGGCGGCGGACATCGCGGCGCGGCTCGGCTATGCCGACCAGTCCCATCTGGTCAATGACTTCCGCGCCGCGGTCGGCATGACTCCGGGCGCCTACCTGTGGTCCCTGGCGCCGGGCGGGGACCCCTCGTGATCGAGGTCACCGGATAGCTGTGCAACGGGTCCGCCGGCCGCGGTCGTCATCCACAGGGTTGGCTTGACTTCACCGGGGTGGCCCCAAATCATGGACGCACTTCGGCGGGTGCCGGGCCTGTCGGACGAGGGGGATCACGTGACTGCGCAGGCGACGCTGGGCACCGAGGCGCCGGCTGCTGATCGGGCGGCTCCACGGGAGACGAAGCCGCGGCGCTGGCCGATGCACGCGGCCGCGGGGGCGTTGTTCCTCGCGCTGGCGCTGCTGGTGATGGGCAACTATCTGCCCGCGCCCAACGAGCGGATCTCCGACCATCTCGCCAATGACAACGCCTGGTTCCAGTGGCTGCTGTCGCACGCCGTCCACTCGGTCACCCACCTCGAGAACCCGCTGTTCTCGACGCGGCAGAACTTCCCCGACGGCGTCAACATGATGGCGAACACCTCAGTGCTCGGCGTGACCATCCCGATGGTGCCGGTCACGATGCTGGTGGGGCCCCGCGTCGCGTACGTGATCTGGATGGTCCTCGCCCTCGCCGGGTCCGCGTTCGCCGCCTACTACGCGCTGCAGCGCTGGGTCGTGCGCTCGCGGGTGGCGGCGCTGCTCGGCGGCGCGTTCTTCGGGTTCGCGCCCGGGTTCGTCCACCACGCGAACGGCCAGCCCAACTTCGCCAGCAACTTCGTGCTGCCGTTCATCGCGGTCGCGGTGTTCCGGCTCGGGATCACCGGCCGGTGGCTGCGCGACGGGGTCATCCTCGGGCTGCTCGTCACCTACCAGGTGTTCATCAACGAGGAGACGCTGGTCGTCGCGGCCGCCGCGCTGGTCGTCGCCGTCCTGGCGTACGCGGCGCTGCGCCCGCGCTTCGCGTGGAAGCGCGCCCCGGCGTTCCTGCTCGGCTCGGCGGTGACCGCGGTCCTGGCCGGCGCCCTGCTGGCCTACCCGCTGTGGTTCCAGTTCCTCGGGCCGCAGACGTTCGAGGCGTTGCCGCTCTACCACTCGTGGGGCGAGGACCTCGGCACCTACCTCTACTTCTCCCGCGACACGATCTTCGGTGACCCGATCGTCGAGGAGACGATGGGCTACCCCGAGCAGAACAGCTGGTTCGGGTGGCCGCTGACGCTGGTCGTGCTGTCCGCGATCGTGATCATGCTGTGGCGCAGCGTGGCGGTGCGGGTCGCGGCAGTGGTCGGCGTGGTGTTCGCGGTGCTGTCGATGGGCCCCAAGATCCGCTGGATGGGCGAGTTCACCGAGGTGCCGGGCCCGTGGCACTACATCCCCGACGACCTGCCGGTGCTGGGGCTGCTCATGCCCGGCCGGCTGACGTTCGCGGTGGTCGGGGTGTTCGCCCTGATGATCGCCCTGGCGTACGACGCGGTGGCGCGCGTGCGCCTGCGCCGCCACTGGTGGAGCCGGGGCGCGTCGGTGCTGGCCGCCGCGGCGATCGTGGCCGCGCTGGTGCCGCTGATCCCGCGCCCGCTGCCGGTCCGGCCGGAGCCCCTGCCGCCCGCGTTCCTGACCAGCGGCACCTGGAAGCAGTACGTGCCCGAGGGGCGCTCGCTGATCCCGCTGCCGCTGCCGAACCGGTGGAGCGGCGTGGAGACGCTGGGCTGGAG
>CAKUMG010000353.1 GCA_934667465.1 uncultured Actinoplanes sp.
GACCAGGGCCGGCGGGCTCCGCGGAGCAGATCGACCAGGGCGTACTGCCGCTCGGCTCGCTTCATGCCGCAAGCTTGGCAGAGACGGTCAGCTCCGCATGCTGCGCTGCCCGCCTACGGACCAGACCCGCCGGACCCGGCCGTCCCCGTCGAAGTCGAACACGTCGACGCCGCCCGCGCGGGTGCCGCCGGCCTCGATGTCCCACAGCAGCCGGCCGTGGTCGCCGTCGATGGCGTCGGAGATCCTGGTGAAGACGACGCCCGGGTTCTGCTCGTGCCACCAGTCGAGGTACTTCGCGAAGTCCTCGGCGCTGCGGATGTCGTCGGCGGGGGTCGACCCGTCGCGCTCGGTCACGGCGAAGTGGATCCGGAAGTCGTCGGCGCAGATCTGCCGGGCGATCTCGCCGTCGCTGTTCCACATCGTCAGCCACAGGTCGAGCGAGTGCCGGGCGGTGTTGACGGTCGTGGGGTTCGTGCTCTCGGTCATGCGGCCACTCTCGGACGCCGTCGCGACAACGGTATGTCGGTGTTCCCGACATTCCCGCGCAGCGCCGGGGCACCCCGGGCAGGCGGGCCGTGACGGGCCCGCCTGCCCGGGGGCGAAACGCTCAGATCTCGTTGATGAGATCCGCGACGCTGTTGACGATGCGGGACGGGCGGTAGGGGTAGCGCTCGCTCTCCGCGCGGGTGCTGATCCCGGTGAGGACCAGGATGGTTTCGAGGCCCGCTTCGAGGCCGCAGAGGACGTCGGTGTCCATGCGGTCGCCGATCATGGCGGTGCTCTCGCTGTGGCCGCCGATGACGTTGAGCGCCGAGCGCATCATCATCGGGTTGGGCTTGCCGACGAAGTAGGGGTCGACACCCGTGGCCTTGCTGATCATGGCGGCGACCGAGCCCGCGGCGGGCAGGGCGCCCTCGTTGGAGGGGCCCGTGGCGTCGGGGTTGGTGCAGATGAACTTCGCGCCGTCGTTGATCAGGCGCACGGCCTTGGTGATGGCCTCGAAGCTGTAGGTGCGGGTCTCGCCGAGCACGACGTAGTCGGGGGCGAACTCGGTGAGGATGTAGCCCGCGGCGTGCATGGCGGTGGTCAGGCCGGCCTCGCCGATGACGTAGGCGGTGCCGCCCGGGCGCTGGTCGGCCAGGAACTGCGCGGTCGCCAGCGCGGCGGTCCAGATGGACTGCTCGGGCACGTCGAAGCCCATGCGGGCCAGCCGGGCCTGCAGGTCGCGGGGGGTGTAGATGGAGTTGTTCGTCAGGATGAGGAACGGTTTGCCGGACGATTTCATCCGGTTGACGAACTCCGGGGCGCCGGGGACGGGTTCGCCCTCGTGGACGAGCACGCCGTCCATGTCGGTCAGCCAGGATTCGATCGCCTTGCGCTCGGTCATCGGGCTCCTCGTCGTTGCGGAGGGGGGCAGCAGTCGGCGGGGCAGACGTCCCAGACGGGGAGCGTACCCATCCGGTCGCGGCCGAGGCCGCCGGTGCGTTCCTGGACGAGCTCGCGGATCATGGCCACGAAGCGGGGGTCGGTGCCGGGGGTGCCCGCCCGCTCGTAGCCGAGGCCGAGCCGCTCGGCGGTCTCCTTGGCCTCGTTGTCGAGGTCCCAGATGACCTCGAGGTGGTCGGAGACGAACCCGATCGGGCTGACCACGACGTCGGTGACGCCCTGCTTGGCGAGATCTTCGAGGTGGTCGTTGATGTCGGGTTCGAGCCACGGCACCTGCGGCGGGCCGGAGCGGCTCTGCCAGACCAAATCCCAGGGCAGGTCGGCGGCCGCCGCGGCGTGCACCAGGGCGGCGGTCTCGTGCAGCTGGGCCTCGTAGCGCCCGCCGTCGGGGCCGGCGGTGGCGGCCATCGAGCTGGGGATGGAGTGGGCGGTGAACACCAGCCGGGTGCTGGCGCGCCGCGCCGGGTCGAGCCGGGCCAGCGCGTCGCCGACCGCGGAGATGTGCGGCTGCACGAAGCCGGGGTGGTCGTGGAACTGGCGCAGCTTGGCGATCGCCGGGGCACCGGGGCCGACCTTCCTGCGCGCCTCGGCGATGTCCTCCCAATACTGCTTGCAGGAGGAATAGCCGCCGTACGCGCTGGTCGCGAAGCCGAGCGCGTTGGTGACGCCGTCGTCGCGCATCTGCGCGACGGTGTCGGCGAGCATCGGCTTCCAGTTGCGGTTGCCCCAGTAGGAGGGCAGGTGCACGCCGTTGGCGGCGAAGTCGGCCTCGACCGCGGCGAGCAGGTCGCGGCACTGCTGGTTGATCGGCGACACCCCGCCGAAGTGCATGTAGTGCTCGGCGACCTCGGTGAGGCGCTCCTCGGGGACACCGCGCCCGCGCGTCACGTTGCGCAGGAACGGCATCACGTCGTCGGGGTGCTCGGGGCCGCCGAAGGAGAGCAGGATAAACGCGTCGTACGCCACCGGACCATCCTCCCCCTTCCGGCCCGGTGGCGCCCGCGCACCCCGTCAAACCGCCGAACGCGTCACGTCCGGTTCCGTTCGGGCCGGACCCGCGCCCCGACCCGGGCGACGACGCCGCCGATCACCAGGAACATCGACAGGACCAGCAGCCCGAGCAGGTTCTGGCCGGTCTTGGCCAGGTTGTCGGTGCCGCTGCCACCGGTGTCCGCGTTGTCGTCGGGCGCGTCCGAAACCGCACCGGCAATGGACAGCAGGGCCTCGATCGTGTTGTTGACCACATTGCCCTCGGGGCTGGTGGTGCTGATCTCGACCCGGACCGGGTGCACGCCCTTCTTGGCCGCCGCGGTGATCTCCAGGCTGAGCCACAGCTCGCTGTCGGCGCCGACCGGAGCGTCGGGACCCTCGCAGACCACCGCGTTGGCGTCGCCGGTCTCGTCGGGCACGCAGTCGATGGTCGCGAGCTCGTCGGCCGCCGCGGCCGAGACCAGCGCCGCGCTGGTGCCGGCGTCGAGCAGCACCCGGGCCAGCCGCAGGTTCACCCCGGCGGGCGGGTCGATCGCGAAGACGATGCCGGCCGCGGTCTGCGAGCCGTTGTTGCTGTACGGCAGCTTGAGCAGCACGGTGCCGCCCACGCGGGCCGTGGTGGTCTTGCGCTTGACTCCGAGTTCCAGGTCGACGCGCGGGCTCACCACCGAGATCGCCGGCAGCGGCTGGTCACCGGCGTCGCCGCAGGAGCCGTTGGCGGGCTCGGCGTCGACACAGCCGCCGGTGATGGCCGTGTTGACCGGCACGGTCCGGCCGACCCGCAGCGGGATGTTGTACGTGTACGTGTCCCCCACGTCCAGGGTGCGGGTGCACGTGACCACGTTGTCCTGCTCGTCCCACGCGCAGTCGGCGGGCAGCGGCGTCGCCGGGGTCAGCCCGGCCGGGATCCGCAGCGTCATGGTGTGCGGGCTGGCCGGGTTCGGGCCCGGGTTGGTGAGCCGGATCGGCAGGACCGTCCGCTGGCCCGGGGCGGCGGGGTTGACGGTGGGCCGGCCGATCGTGGTGACGACCGTGTCGGCGTCGCCGCCGGTGGTGACCAGCACGCCGGCGGCGATAAGCTGGTCGGTGGTGCTGCTGTCGTCGGTGAGCGTGATGTTGGTGGCGGTCCACCTCGCGTCGGCGCGCACGGTGCCGGCCACGGCGACGGTCAGGGTCACCGTGATGGTGCCCTGGCTCACCTCCATGCCCGTACAGGTGATCTCGGCGGTGCCGACCGTGCAGGAGCCGCCGGCGGCGTCACCCGAGCTGGACTCGGCGGCCGCGTCGTCGACGGTGAAGCCGGCCGGCAGCGTGCTCAGCGGCACGACCAGGCTGAGCCCGTCACGGATGCTGGTGTCGGCGACGGTGATCGTCGGGTTGCCGGTGCTGCCGGGCTCGATCTCGACCGGCCCGGTGGTGATCGTCACCGTGTTGCGCAGCGGCTGGTAGAGCGCGAACTCGCCGAGGGTGATGTCGTCGAGGCAGGTGGCGCGCCCGCCGGTGGTGACACAGCCGCCGCTGGCAGGCTGGCTCGGGTCCGCGTCGGCGTCGACGACCAGCGGCAGCTGCCAGACCCGCGCCGCCGCGCCGACCGCCTGGTCGAAGCGGCAGGTCAGCAGCCGGGTGGTGGTCGGCGTGCAGTCGGTGGCGGCCTGCCCGGACAGCGTGCCGAACGTCGTCTGGGTCGGTGCCTGCACGGTCGCGGTCGCGCCGACGGCGTCCGACGGGCCGGTGTTGGTGACGGTGGCGGTCACCACGGTGGTGCCGCCGATCTCGACGGCGTCGGTCGGCGGGGTCAGCGTCACGGTCACGCCGGTCACCGGGTCGCCGGTGGTCACCAGCGTGCCGTTGCCGCGCAGGCTGTCGTCGCCGCGGGTCATGGTGATCCCGGTGGCGGTCCAGGTGACCCCGGCGGGCAGCCGCGACGCGGTGCCGACGGTGATCGCGACGGCCTGGTTGGCGCCGGCGACCAGGGTGACGCCGGTGCACACGATCTGGGCGGCCTGCACCTGGCAGGACGAGCCGCTGGGGCCGGTGGCCGAGGTCACCGTGAAGCCGGCCGGCAGCGCGGTGGTCGGCACGGTGACGGTGACGCCGGTCGCGGCCCGGTCGGCGTTGACCACGACGAAGCCGGTGGCCGCCAGGCCGGGCGTGGCGGTGCCGGACCGGGTGGTCACGGCCAGCGAGGTCGCGAACTCGGCGCCGAGCACGATCTCGGGCAGCGGGTTGTCCGGCGGGGTGGTGCAGCCGTTGTCGCGGTTGGTGTCGACGCAGCCGCCGCGGACCGGGACGTCCGGGTCGGCGGTGCCGGGTACCAGCACCTGCAGCGTGAACTGCCGGTTCGCGCCGGCCGCGACCACGTCGAGCAGGCAGTCGACGCGGGTCGCCGACGCCCGGGTGCAGAGCGCGGCCGCCTCGGTGCCGAGTTCGCCGAACGTGGTGCCGGTCGGGGCGCGGAACACGTACTCGGCGTCGCGGGCGTCCGCGGTGCCGCGGTTGGTGACGGTGACGGCCAGGTCGGCGGTGCCGCCCGGCAGGACGGTGCCGGGCTGCGGGCCGGTGACGGTCAGGGCCAGCTGGGCGTCCGCGTCGCCGATCGTCGCCGCGGCGACCGTACGGGTGACGGTCTCCGCGCCCCGCGCCAGCGTCACGGCCGGCGCCCACACCGCTCCCGGGTTCGCCGAGGCCGCGGCCGTGAGGGCGACGCGCAGGGCCACGCTGCCGCCCGCGGCGACGGTGAAGTTGCCGCAGGTGTAGGCGGTGGCCGTGGTGGTGCAGGCGGCCCCGCCGGCGGTGATGCCGGTGGTGGCGAGCCCGGCGGGCAGGGTGTCGCGCGGGATGCGTACCTGTAGGCCGTCGCGGGCCTGGCTGAGCGCGACCGTGATCGTGGAGGTGGCCGTGGTCCCCGGCACCACCGACGGGTTGCTCGCGGTGATCGTGGCGAGGCGCGCCAGCGGGGTGGCGAGCTGGATGTCGGGCAGCGCCCGGTCCCGGGTGCCGCCGCAGGCCGCGTCGCCGTCGAGGTCGAGGCAGCCGCCGGTCAGGGCCTGGCCCGGGTCGGCGTTGCCGGGCACGACGACCGGCACGTCCCAGACGAGGCTCGCTGGGGCGACCCCCAGGGTCACGGTGCAGCTGATCCGGGTCGGCGCGTCGCGGGTGCAGGAGTCCGCCAGCGGCGCGGCCAGGGTGCCGAAGACGGTACCGACCGGGGCGCGCAGCGTGACCATGGCGTCGGTGGCCGCCGACGGGCCGGAGTTGGTCAGCGTGACCCGCAGGGTGGTGGTGTCGCCGGGCAGCACGGTGCCCGCGGCGGGGCCGGTGATCGCGGCGTCGAGGGTGTAGGCGGGGTCGCCGGTGCGCACCAGCAGGCCCGCCCCGGTGGCCGTGTCCCCGGCGGTGTTCGTGGCGGTGATCGCCCGGGTGGCCCAGCTCAGCGGCTCGGTCAGGCCGGCCTGCACGCTGATCGGGATCGTGATGGACGCGCCGGCGGCGGGCACCGCGACACCCGTACAGGTGATGGCAGTGGCAGTGACCGCGCAGGTGCCCGACGGGCTCGCCGCGACGGTGCCCAGGGTCATCGCGGCGGGCTTGTCGTCCAGCGGCACCGACACGGTCAGGTTCGTCTGCGCCGGGCTGGCCGACAGCAGCACGACCGCGTTGCCGGTGGTGCCGGGCGTGATCCGCGCGGGCGTGGTGCTGATGTCGAGCTGCCGGTCGAACGGGGCCGCGAGGACGATCGGCGGCAGCGGGTCCTCGCCCGCGTCGCACACGCCGTTGTCGTTCAGGTCGACGCAGCCGCCGTCGACGGGCCGGTCCGGGTCCGCACCCGGCGAGATGATCACCGGCAGCCGCAGCTCGATGTCGGGCGCGTCGGCGGGCAGGTCGAAGGTGCACGTTACCCGCGACGGCGACGCGAGCCGGCACAGCGGCGAGGCGGGCGTGCCGAACGTGCCGCCGTCGGGCGGCATGACGCTGATGGTCTCGTCGCCG
>CAKUMG010000354.1 GCA_934667465.1 uncultured Actinoplanes sp.
ATCATCGACGACTTCGGTACCAAGCCGGTGGATCTGCTCGGCTTCTCGCTGGGTGGAGCCGTGGTGGCTGCCGCAGCGGCCCTGCGGCCCGACCAGATCCGTCGCCTGGTGCCGGTGGGTGGCCTGGTGCGGGCGGACGCGTACATGAAGAACCTCATCGGTCTGACGCTGAGCCTGCGCCACGACCCGCTGGCCTTCGGACGGGTCCTGACCACCACGGCGTTCAGTCCCCGCTTCATCAACAGCCTGGACAGGCTGGAGCAGGTCGACGAGATGGGCGCGGAGCTCAGCCCGTCCCGTGGCAGGGTGCGGCAGCTCGAGCTGCTCGTCCGGGTCGACATCCGCGAGCTCGTGCGCCGGGTGCAGGCGGAAACCCTGGTGGTCGCCTGCTACCCGGACGCCGCGGTGCCGACCGAGCACTCCCGCGAGCTGCACGCCGCAATCCCGGACTCGACCTATCTGGAGGTCGACAGCGGCCACATGGTGATGGTCGAGAAGCCGGACGAGTTCGTGAAGCTGGTCACCGAGTTCCTGCACAAGGCCTGACCGCGCCGCTCGGCGGTGAGGCGGGCGCGGACCGGCCGATATGCGCCGAAGCGTGACATGCCCGCCTCTCCGGCCGCCGGCGACCACGAACGGAGGAGGACCCATGGCAAAGATCTTGCTTGCCGTCAGCAGCCACGACAGGCTGGGAGAGACTGGCCGGACGACTGGATACAGCGTCTCCGAGGCGGCCCACCCCTATTACGTATTCACCGCGGCCGGTCACGAGGTCGACTTCGTCTCCGTGCGCGGCGGTGAACCGCCCGCTGTTGTCTTCGAGGGCGAGGAGGACGACCCGCAGATCGTCTCCTTCCTCGCCGATGAGGCCGTCAAGGCCAAGCTCGCGGCGACCCGGCCCGCCGCGCAGGTGTCCCCGGAGGACTACGCCGCGATCTTCTACGTCGGCGGCCACGGTGCGATGTGGGATTTCCCCGAGTCGCCCGACCTGGCCCGGATCGCGATCGGGGTCTACCAGCGCGGCGGTGTGGTCTCGGCCGTATGCCACGGCCCGGCGGCCCTGGTGAACCTGCGGCTGCCCGACGGATCGCTGCTGGTGGACGGCCGGCGGATCAGCTCCTTCACCAACGAGGAGGAGCAGACCCTGGGCCTGGTCGAGGTCATGCCATTTCTGCTGGAGGACAGGCTCAAGGAGCGAGGCGCGGTGCACACCAAGTCCGGTCCCTACGCCGCACACACCGAGAACGACCGCCGGGTCGTGACCGGTCAGAACCCCGCCTCGGCGGCACCGGTGGCGGAACTCGTGGTGGCCGAGATCGTGCAGGCCGGAGCCGCCCGCTCGCGCTGAGCGTCGGACCGGGCACCACCGACGGCCGGTGACGGCCGACAACCGAGGGAGACGACTATGCAGGGTTTGATCCAGGTGGCGGGCGTCATCGATCAGGCCGAAGCGGACCTGATCATCGAGGAGGGCGCCGACTGGCTGGGCTTCGCACTGCGCCTGCCGGCGAAGAACGAGGACCTGTCGGAAGCCGACGCGGCGGCGATCATCAAGCGCATCCAGCCGGAGCACAAGGGCGTCATCATCACCTATCTGACCGACGCCGACGAGGTGAAGTCGTTCTGCGCCGAGATGGGTGTCGGCGCGATCCAGCTGCACGGTGACATCACCCCCACGGAACTGCGCCGGCTGCGACGCATCGCCCCCGACCTCTACCTGCTCAAGAGTTTGGTGGTGAGGAAGGACAACATCGGGGAGTTGTCCCGCATCGTCACGGACGCCGCCGAGTGGGTCGACATGTTCATCACCGACACCTTCAACCCGAGTACCGGTGCCAAGGGCGCGACAGGCCTGGTGCACGACTGGGACATCAGCGCCGAGCTGGTACGCCTGTCGCCGCGGCCGTTGATGCTGGCCGGCGGGCTCGACCCGGAGAATGTCGCGGCCGCGATCGAACGGGTCCGCCCGGCGGCCGTCGACGCGCACACCGGCCTGGAGAACGCCACCCGCCGCAAGGACCGGCTGAAGGTGCGAACCTTCGTCGAGGAGGCCCGCAAGGCCTTCACCCGGGTCGCCGGCGAAACCCCGCAGCGGTGAGCACCGTGACGCGGGGGACGACGCCGGCGGTCGAGGAGGCGGTGCACGTGCTGCCCCAGACCAGCCAGCTGCGGGCGTTGCACGCCACCATCCGCGACCGCTCCGCCGATCGGGAGACCTTCGTCCGGGACGCGGGCCGGATCATCCGCCGGCTGGTGGAGGCCGCGCTGGACCTGCTCCCGTTCGAGACGTACGACGTGCAGACCCCGGTCGGGCGTACCTACCACGGCATGCGCATCGGCGTCCCGTTCTGCGGCGTGGCCGTTGCGCGGGCCGGCGAAAGCATGGAGGCGGGGCTGCGGGCGGTCGAACCGGGTGTCCGGATCGGCAAGATCCTTGTCCAGCGGGACACCGTGACGAAGCAGCCGCGGCTGTACTACTCGAAGCTGCCCGACGACATCGCGGACCGGCACGTGCTGCTGCTCGATCCGATGCTCGCGACCGGCGGCACCGCGCTGGCCGCCATCGACGTGCTGATCGGCAGCGGCGTGCCGGCGGACCACATCGTCTTCGTCAACCTGCTGTCGGCGCCGGAGGGCATCGCTGTGGTCCGCGGCCGCTTTCCCCAGGTCCGCATGGTGACCTCGGCCGTCGAGGAGCGGCTCAACGAGAACGCCTACATGCTGCCGGGCATCGGGGACTTCGGCGACCGGTACTTCGGCACGGAACCCCTCCGTTGACACCCCCGAAGGAGCACAGTCACGCCATGACGAACGCCGACAGCGACGACATCGTCCGGCTTGCCGTCGTCTACTACTCCGGCACCGGCAACGTCCACAAGCTCGCCACGGCGGCGGCCGAGGCGGGGGAGAAGGCAGGCGCGCAGACCCGCCTCTGCCGGGTGCCCGAGTACGTCGACCAGTCACTGGCGCCGGAGTTCACCGAGTGGACCGAGGCGTGGTCGGAGCACGCCGCGGCGGTCCGGGGCCAGCCGGGCGCGTCCGTTTCCGACCTCGAGTGGGCGGACGCCGTCCTGTGGGGCACCCCGGGGCGCTTCGGGCTGCTCGCCGCGCCGCTCAAGCACTTCATCGACCTGGCCTGGCCGCTGCACGCCCGGCGCGGGCTGGCCGGCAAGGTCATGTCGTCGTTCGTCTCGACCGGCGCCCCGCACGGCGGCCAGGAGGGCACCATCCTGTCGCTGAACACCGTCTTCTACCACTGGGGAGCGGTCATCGTGCCACCCGGCGTCGCGGATGACATCCAACTCGCACCGAGCAACGGCAACCCGTACGGCGTCAGCGCGGTCTCCGGCCCGAAGGCAGTCCCCGGGCGGCTGGCGGAGAACGTCACCGACGACAACCTCGCCGCCATCGGATACCAGACCCGCCGGATGGTCGGTGTCGCCGCTGCGCTGAGGCAGGCGTCGCGGCCCGTCGTGGCCCACTGACCCCGGCGGCACCGCCGGATCCGAGCCGGCCGGTCCCGGATGCCACCGTGACCGGCCGGTCCCTGCTGCGCGGGTCGTCGCCCGACCCGCTCTTGCGTCTCCTCGGCGTGCAGCAGCCGCCGTAACCGGCGAGATCGACCGATCGCCACTGATCCGATGAGGAATCCATGAGAACACATCACGAGGCCGAACGGGAATCGTCCGGGCTCCCCGGACTGGCCGACATGTTCCACCACCACGTCCGGGACCGGCCCGAGGCCACGGCTGTCGTGTCCGGCGGCGACCGTCTCAATTATCGGGAGCTGGCGCGGCGCAGCGCCGAGCTGGCCGGTTACCTGATCGAGCTAGGCGTCACCGCGGACCAGAGCGTCGGCCTGTTCGCCGAGCCGTCCACCGACCTGATGGTGGGAGCCTGGGGCATCCTCTGCGCGGGCGGTGCCTACCTGCCGCTCTCCCCGGAATACCCCGAGGACCGGGTGCGCTACATGATCGGGCACTCCGGCATGCGGGTCGTCGTGACCCAGCCCGAGCTCGCGGCGCGGCTGTCCGTGCTCGTTCCGCCCGGCACCACGATCGTCACCCCCCGCGATACCGATGGCTGCACGCCGAGCGTCGTCGCCCCGGCCCCCGGTGACCTGGCGTACGTCATCTACACCTCCGGCAGCACCGGCCGGCCGAAGGGCGTGATGATCGAGCACCGCAGCATCGCCGGCCAGATGCGCTGGCTTGCGGCGGACCACCGGCTCGGCGCCGAGACCGTCGTGCTGCAGAAGACCCCGATGAGTTTCGACGCCGCCCAGTGGGAGATCCTCGCGCCGGCCTGCGGTGCCACCGTCGTCATGGGCGGCCCCGGGGTCTACCGGGACCCGGAACGGCTGATCGACACCGTCCGGGCGTACGGCGTGACGACCCTGCAGTGCGTCCCCACGTTGCTGCGAGCGCTGCTCGACACCGAAGACCTGGCGACGTGCAAGTCGCTGCAGCAGATCTTCACCGGAGGTGAGGCACTACCCCGGACGCTGGCCGGGGAATGCCTGGACACGCTGCCGGATTGTGAGCTGATCAACCTGTACGGACCCACGGAGTGCACGATCAACTCTTCGGCCCTCACCGTGACCCGGGCCGTCGTCGCCGCGAGCCCGAACGCCATCTCGATAGGCGCACCCGTGCCCGGGACCACCTACCACATCCTGAACAAGCACGGCGCCCCGGTCGCCCCCGGCAGGACCGGCGAGCTGTACATCGGGGGCGTCCAGGTGGCCCGCGGCTATCTGCACCGGCCGGACCTGACCCTGCAACGGTTCACGGAACACCCGGCCGGCCATGGCCGGCTCTTCCGAACCGGCGATCTGGCGTACGAGAACCCCGACGGCACCGTGCAGTTCGTCGGCCGCGCGGACAACCAGGTGAAGCTGCGCGGCTACCGGGTGGAGCTGGACGAGATCCGGCTGGCGATCGAGACCCACGACTGGGTCCGGCACGCCGCGGTCCTGGTCAAGGACGACCCGCGGACCGGCCACCGGAACCTGGTGGCCTGCGTGGAGCTCAACCCGCGCGAGGCGGCCCTGATGGACCAGGGCAACCACGGCGCGCACCACCAGTCCAAGGCGAGCAAGCTCCAGGTCCGGGCGCAGTTGTCGAACGCCGGCTGCCGCGACGCCGCGGAACTGGACGGCCGCCCGGTCGTGGACCTGCCCGGCCGCGTCGCCACCGAGGCGCAGCGCCGGCAGGCGTTCGCGCGCAAGACGTACCGCTTTTACGAGGGCGGCGAAGTGACCGAGGCGGACATCCTGCGAGTGCTGGCCCGCCGGCCCGCCGCCGCGCCCCCGCGAGAGCCCGCCGGCCTGGGCCTCGCCGGGCTGGGCGAGATGCTGCGCTGGCTCGGACCGCACACGAGCGCGGAGCGGCTTCTGCCCAAGTACGGCTACGCCTCGCCGGGCTCGCTCTACGCCACCCAGCTCTACCTGCGGCTGGCCGGGATCGCCGGGCTGCAGGCAGGCACCTACTACTTCCACCCCGTGCTTCACCAACTCGTGCTGATCGGACCGGCGGACGACGCGGAGGCGCCCGGCATCCGGCTGCACCTGGCGGGCAAGAAGCGGGCGATCGAGCCGGTCTACAAGAACAACATTCAGGAGGTCCTCGAGATCGAGGCGGGCCACATGGTCGGCCTCCTCGAGGAAATCCTGCCCGGATACGGTCTCGACATCGTCGCGCGGGAACACCTCCCGGCGGCCCGGCACCGCCTGGAGATCGCCGAGGAGGACTACTCCCTCGGCGCGTTCGAGGTCGTCCCGTACGCCGGCCCCCGGCCGGAGGCGCCGCTCGACATCTACGTCCAGGCCCATCCCGGCAGAGTCGGCGACCTGCCGGCCGGCCAGTACGCGTACACTGGCGACCGTCTCGAGCCGATCTCGTCCGACCTGGTGCTGCGCAAACACGTCATCGCCATCAACCAGGCGGTGTACGACCGGGCGAGCTTCGGGATGACGGTGATCAGCCGGGACGGGCCGCCCTGGCGGCGGCACATCGACCTGGGACGGGTGCTGCAGCGACTGTCGATGAACGAGCAGAACCTCGGTTTCATGTCGTCGGGGTACAGCTCACGCACCGGCAACGACCTGCCCTCCCACCGGCGCATCGACGCCGTGCTGCGCGCCCTCGGCCGGCACACGGGCCCGTCGTACTTCTTCGTCGGCGGCAGGGTGAGCGACGAGCAGCGGCGGCACGAGGGGATGAAGGAAGACGTCGTCCACATGCGGGGCCCGGCCGAGATGATCCGCGAAGACCTGATCACGCTGCTGCCCGACTACATGATCCCGAACAAGGTGATCATTCTGGACGCGTTGCCGACCACCGCCAACGGTAAGATCGACGTCCAGGCGCTGGCCGCGTCCGACTCGATCGCCGCGGACGACGCGGACCGCCCGTACGT
>CAKUMG010000355.1 GCA_934667465.1 uncultured Actinoplanes sp.
CCGGGACCATGGCGAGGAACGACGTCACCATGAACGCCGTGTAGAAGGCCGCGTTCGCCTCGGCGGAGAGCACCGCGGTCACCACCAGCGGCAGCGCCGCCTTGGGCAGGTACGTCGCGAGGTTGAGCAGGTTGTGGTCGAAGGTCGAGCGCCCGCGGCCGCGCAGCAGCGCCACGCGGGGCCGTACGGAATCGATCATGCCCCTGCGGTGCAGCGTGCGGCTCAGGATCGCGACCGACGCGATCATGCCGGCCACCCAGGTGAGCAGCAGCAGTCCGCCGTCGAGCGTGATCGGCAGCGCGACCAGCACGCCCAGCAGGACCAGCTTGATCACCGAGAACCAGGCGTTGCGCATCAGCTGCAGGGGGCCCTGCAGCAGCCCGACCAGGGCCTCGTCGAGGACGAGCGTCATCGCGTTGAGGGCGACGCCGAACACCAGCAGGACGGTCGCCGGGGTGCTGCCGAGCGCGTTCTGCAGGCCGGGCAGCGCCCAGTGCGCCAGCCCCACGTAGATCAGGCCGCCGATCGTCGACGCCGAACCGGCCACCAGCAGGCAGGTCGAGATCAGCTGCCACTTCGGCCCGCGGAGCGAGCCCAGGTCCGAGATGAGCATCGTGCCCATGCCGAACATGCCGATCGTGCCGATCAGGGTCATCGCGGACACCGCGGCGGAGGCCTGGCCGACCGCCTCCAGCGACGCACCGCGGGCCGCGAGCCACCAGTAGGCGAAGCCGAACAGCGAGGTGAGCGCGGTCGTCGCCATCAGCGAGCCGGCGTTCAGGAACAGGTCGAGATGCCCGCGCAGCATGCTCACGAGGCGGCCGGGAGCCCGTCCGGTTTCCGTCTGCTCCACTACCGCCCCCAGTCGTGATGATCGACTGTCAAAGGTAGTGACGGAGAGTGTTGACCGACCAGGGCAAAACGGGGCAGAGCGGCCCCGCCGTCCGGACTGGACCGGGCACCGAACGGCCGAGGCCGTGTGACGCGTGTGACCTGGAGTTATTGCTCCCGGACCGGGACCGGGGGCAGCCCGCGCGCGGCGCGGGCGGCATCCGTCAGTTCTCTGATCAGAGCATCCTTACCGCGCGTGTACGCCTCCCCGGGCCCGCACCGGTCCATCAGCTCCCGCTTCGACGCCGCGTAACGGTCGCGGGCCTCGGGGTCGGTCAGGAGGTGGTCGCGAAACAGCCGTTCGCCCCGATCGGGCCAGGTCTCGACCTGCACCACCCGTAGGAAGTACGGCGTGCTGTCGTAGTCCTCCCGGCGATAGTGCAGCTCATCCGGGGTGTCGCTGGTCTCCATCCGCCAGCCGAAGTGCTGCAGCCGCTCGTCGTTGACGTCGTCGAGCTCCTCCGCCGCGGCCAGCAGGTCGATCACCAGGGGCGGCGCGGCAACCCCCGGCACTGCCGTGCTGCCGATGTGCTCGACGGCGACGAAATAGGGTGCGAGCACCTTGCAGGCCTGCCGGCCCAGGTCGGTCCAGCGTTCGTCCGGCCCGGTGATGGTCACAACCAGCCCACTCTCTTGAATCTCCGGTGCAGCAGTACCGCGGCGAGGGCCATCGCGCCCAGCACGGCGAAGTAGCCGTACCGCCAGTCCAGGCCCGGCATGGAGGCGAAGTTCATGCCGTACACCCCGGCGATGGCCGTCTGCGCCGCGGCGATGGCCGCCCACGAAGCGATCTTCCGCATGTCGTTGTTCTGGTCGACGGACACCTGCGCGAGCCGCGCCTGCAGGATCGAGTTCAGCAGGTCGTCGAAGCTCCCGACCCGCTCCACGGCGCGTGCGAGACGCCCCCGCACGTCCACAAGGTACGGGTGCAGGGGCGCCGGCACCACCCCGGGAACGAGCACCCGGTGCAGCGGCTCCTGAAGCGGCAGCACAGCCCGCTTGAACTCCACCAGCTCCCGCTTCAACTGGTAGATCCGGGCCATGTCGAGCCGCCTGTCCTCGGCGAACGCGGCCTCCTCCACCCGCTCGAGATCGTGCTCCACGTGCGCCGCGACCTCGAGATACAGATCGACCATCCGGTCGCACACGGCGTAGGCCACGGACCACGGGCCCTGCTCCAGCAACTGCGGACGAGCCTCCAGATCCCTCCGTACGCTGCGCAGCGCGCCCGCGGAACCATGCCGCACCGTGACGACGAAGCCCGGCCCGGTCAGCACCGTGACGTCGCCGGTGTCGACCACCTCCGAGTCGGCGGTCAGTTCGGCGTGCTCCACGTACCGGGCGGTCCGCAGCACCAGCCGGGTCACCTCGCCCAGCGTCTCCGCGCCGGGCCGGTGCCCGTCCCGCGTCGCCTGGGCGGCGGTCAGCTCGTGCAGCCCGAACACCTCGGCGACGGCGGTCATCGTGGCCTCGTCGGGCTCGTGCAGCCCCAGCCACACGAACGCGTTGCCGTGCCGCCGGGCGGCCCGCGCGGCGTCGGCGAAGTGGAACCGGCCCGGCTGCCGCCTCCCGTCGAGGTAGACGGCGCAGTCGACGACGCTTCCCGGGTTGGACCGCTGCCGCTGCTGCGGGATCGCGGCGCGGGGCCGGCCCAGGGTCTCCATGAACCGGCCCAGCGCGCGCGGAATCGCGTACGGGAACCTCATGATTCGTAGCTTAGGGTGCCTGTCTCAGTCGCTGCGCTGCATCGCCCGGGTGCCGACGGCCAGGCCCAGAAGGGCGACGAGCACGGCGGCGAGCGCGCCCCAGCCGACCTCGGCGGCCGTCAGATCGCCCGCGAAGAGGGCGCGCAACGCGTCGACCACGTAGGTCAGCGGGTTGCCCGCCGACAGCGCCCGCAGCCACCCCGGGCCGTCGTCGATCGGCAGCAGCATGCCCGCGAGCAGCAGCAACGGGAAGAGCAGCGTCTGCTGGACGGTCCAGAACACCCAGTCCTGGTTCTTCGCCGCCAGCGCCAGCGTGTAGGACAGCGCGCCCAGCCCCAGGCAGAACGTCGACAGGATGACCAGCCCGAGCAGCGCCCCCACCAGATGCAGCTCGAACCCGAACGGCATGCACAGCGCCACGATCAGCGCCGCCTGCGCCAGGACCGGCACGATCTCCTTGAGCGCCCGCCCGATCAGCAGGGCCGGCCGGCGCAGCGGGGTGACCAGCATCCGCTCGTGCGCCCCGGTCTGGATCTCGAAGAGCAGGTTCGACCCGGTCATCGACGTCCCGAACAGGCAGGACATCACGATGATGCCCGGCACGAACCACTGCAGCGACAACCCGTCCGGCAGCAGCGGCGCGAACAGGCCCAGGAACACCAGCGGCTGCACCATCGAGAACACGATCGTGAACGGGTTCCGCAGCATCGGCCGCAGCTCCCGGCTGAACACGACGCCCGTGTCGGTGATCAGGTTCGGCATGGCTCAGACCTCCACGAGCTCGTCGGTGCGGGCGTCGGACGCGGCGCCGCCCTCGCGCAGGCTGCGCCCGGTCAGCACCAGGAAGACGTCGTCCAGCGTCGGGCGGGTGACCTCCACCGAGGTCACACCGCGCAGCTCCGCCAGCAGCCCGGGCACCAGCGCCGGCGCCCCGGAGACCGAGACGGTCACCGTGCTGCGGTCCCGCTCCAGCTCGTACGGGATCCGGCCGGCCGCCGCGGCAGCCGCCGCCTCGTCGGCGAAGCCCAGCACGATCCGATCGCCGACGTGCGTGGCCTTGAGCGCCGCGGGGGAGTCGTCGGCGATGACCCGGCCCCGGTCGATGACGAACACCCGCTCCGCCATGGCATCGGCCTCGTCTAGATAGTGCGTGGTCAGCACGATCGTGGTGCCCTGCCGGGTGCGCAGCCGCGCGATGTGCTCCTGCAGGTTGGCGCGGTTCTGCGGGTCCAGCCCCGTCGACGGTTCGTCCAGGAACAGCAGCTCCGGCTCGTGGATCAGCCCCATCGCCACGTCCAGCCGCCGCCGCTGCCCGCCGGAGAGCGTCGACACCGCGCGGTCGGCGACCTCGGTGAGCCCCAGCGACTCGATCAGCTCGTCGGCCCGCCGGCGCGCGGCGCGGACCCGGAGCCCGTACGCGCGGCCCTGGCTGATCAGCTCGTCGCGGCCCCGCTGGCTGTGCCCGGCGCCGTTGCCCTGCCCGATGTAGCCGATGCGCAGCCGCACCTCCCGCTGCTGCCGGACCACGTCGTAGCCCGCCACCCGCGCGCTGCCCGAGGTCGGGGGGATCAGCGTGGTCAGCATCCGCAGGGTGGTCGACTTGCCGGCGCCGTTCGGGCCGAGCATCGCGACGAGCTCGCCCTGCTCGATGCGGAGGTCGATGCCGCGTACCGCCTCGACGCTCTTGAAGTGTTTGGTGAGACCGATGGTCTCGATCACGGTCTTCTCCGTCATGGGTTGAACCTAGGAACGCTTGCGGCCACTTCGTGACCGCAATCCGCGGCATCCTGAGCACATGGCGAACACGAGCGCCCGCATGCTGCGGCTCCTCTCCCTGCTGCAGACCCACCGCTACTGGCCCGGCGCCGAGCTGGCCGACCGGCTCGAGGTGAGCCCGCGCACCCTGCGGCGCGACGTCGACCGGCTGCGCGACCTGGGATATCCGGTCGAGGCCTCCCGGGGCGTGGCGGGCGGCTATCAGCTGCAGGCGGGCGCGGCGATGCCGCCGCTGCTGCTCGACGACGACGAGGCGGTCGCCATCGCGCTCGGGCTGCGCACGGCCGCGGCGGGCGCGGTCGCGGGGTTCGAGGAGACGTCGGTGCGGGCGCTGGCCAAGGTCATCCAGCTGCTGCCGCCGCGGTTGCGCCGGCGCATCGACGCGCTCCGCGAGGTCACGTCGCCGGGCGGTTTCGGCACCGGCCCGGCCCTCGATCCGGCGACGCTGACCACGATCGCCCTCGCCTGCCGCGGCGAGGAGCGGCTGCGCTTCGACTACACCCGGCCCCGCGCCCCAGGCTCGTCCGGCGCCCCAGGCTCGTCCGGCGCCCCGGGCTCGTCCGGCACTCCGGGCTCGTCCGGCACCCCGAACTCGTCCGGCGCCCCGGGCTCGTCCGGCTCCGGTGGCTCGTCCGGCGCCGGTCCGGCCGGGCCCGCGCGGCTCAAGGCGCGGCATGTCGAACCGCACCGGCTCGTGTCGCTGGGGCGGCGCTGGTATCTGATCGCGTGGGACCTGGACCGGGCCGACTGGCGCAGCTTCCGGGTCGACCGGCTCGGCTCGCCACGCCCGACCGGCGCCCGTTTCCGCCCCCGCGACATCCCCGGCGGCGACCCGGTCGCGTGGGTGCGCTCCCGCCTCGCCGCCGTCCCCGCCCGTTACGACGTGTCCGTCCTCATCGGAGCGAGCCCCGCGACCGTGCGCGCCTTCGTCGGCAACTGGGGCCGGATCGAGGAACTGCCCGCCGGCACCTCGCCCGGGCCCGACTGGTGCCGCGTGCGGATGAGCGTGGACGACCTCGGCTGGCCCGTGATGGTGCTGGGCGTGCTGGCGGCGGACTTCCACATCGAGTCACCTCCGGAACTACGCGACCGGGTCCGCGAGGCAGGGGAGACCCTGCTCCGCGGAGCCACGGCCGAGCCATGGATCGGCGCCCCCGTGGCGTCGATCCATGGGCAGGAACCTAGCGGCACCCTCTGACATTTTTCGGCGCACGGCTCCACAGTGGCCGCTGAGCTGCCGAGACAATCCCCGTGCGTTCTGTCGTACCCGGCGGGGAGGGGCGGCAGCGGGCGACGGTGGCGCTCTGTTGTGGACACCCGCATGCGGTTCGGAGCGGGGCTCAGATGTCGCGGCGCATCCGCCAGGTCCACACGTCGTCGTTCTCGGTGGAGCCCCAGGCCCGCCGGCGCTCGACCGGCGTGAAGCCGCGCGCCCGATAGAAGGGCAGCCCCTTCTCGTTGCCGTCGACCACCGAGACCCACATCTCGGTGGCCCCGCCGTCGCGCAGCAGCGACGTCACCCGGTCCAGCAGCAGCGTGCCCAGCCCCCGGTTGCGCGCCTCCGGGTCGAGATAGATGACGAAGAGCTCGCCGGTCCCGGGGGAGGTGATGCCGCCGCCCGCCGCGCCGAGGACCAGGCCGCCCTCCTCCACCACCTGATAGCCGTGCCAGCGCGGCGGCGCGGCGGCCACCTCGCGGGCGATGCGCTCGGCGTTGTAGTACTCGGCGATCGCCCGTTCGAGATAGTCCGGCGCCACCAGGCCCCGATAGGTGGCCCAGTAGGCGGTCGTGCAGATGGTGCGGATCGCATCGGCGTCACCCGCGACGGAGGCCCGCGCGAAGGCGGTGGCGGTAGTCATGAGCCGGAGCTTAGGGGCGCTTCCGCACGGTGGCCCAGACCATCTTGCCCGCGGCGCTGGGCATGGCGCCCCAGGCGACCGCGTCCGCGTGGACGACGCGCAGGCCGTACCCGCGGTCGTCGAGCGGCCGGTCCGGGACGACCGGGGCGAGGGTGCGAATGCTGGGCAGCGTCGGGTCGCGGTC
>CAKUMG010000356.1 GCA_934667465.1 uncultured Actinoplanes sp.
GCTTCGACGTCCTGCCCCGCCGGATGGCTGACAACATCCTCATCTACGGCTCGGGCACGATGGGCCTGATGATGCTCGAGCTCGCCAAGCGGGCCGGCGCCGCCACCGTCTCCATGGTGGACCTCAACCCAGCACGCCTCGAGACGGCTTCTCTCCTGGGCTGCACTGCCACCGCGGGCCATGCCGACGAACTCGACGCCCCACGCGGCTGGGACGTCGTCATCGACTGCACGGGCGTCCCGGCCGCCATCCGCGACGGCCTCCCGCGCGTCGGCCGCGGCGGCACGTTCCTCCAGTTCGGCGTGGCAGCCTACGACGCCCGCGTGGAGATCGAGCCGTACGAGATCTACCGCCGCGAAATCACCATCACCGGCTCGATGGCTGTCCTGCACAGCTTCGACCGCGCCGGCGAAATGCTGGCGGCGGGCGTCCTGGACCCCGAGGTCTTCGTCAGCCACCGCTACCCGCTCGACCGCTACGCCGACGCCCTCGCGCAGTTCCGCGCCGGCGTAGGCCGCAAGACCCTGATCGAGCCGTAGACCCGGGCGTGCCAATGTTTTCACTATAGGTGGCTATTCGATCACCGGGTGTTGCCAGCGGGGGTCGGGGCGGGCATCAATGGAGCGATGTCCGCCCCGGCTGCCTCCGCGACGGGGCGCCTCGGTGGGGTCGTCCCGGGCGTGCTCGCGGTCGCGGTGGCGGCGCCGCAGGGCGTGGGCGGGGCGGTGGCGCCGCTGGTCGTGATGGTCGGGCTGGGCGTGTTTCTGCTGGTGGCGTTCGCGTACGCGACTCTTGCGCGCCAGGTGCCGGAGGCGGGCGGGCTCTATGCGTACGTTGCGCGTGGGCTCGGGCGTCCGGCCGGGCTCGGGGCGGCGTGGCTGAGCCTGGCGGCGTACCACGCGGTGCAGGCGGGGCTCTACGGCGTGGTGGGCGCTGTCGCGGCGCCGCTGGTGGACGTGCCGTGGTGGGTGGTTGCCGGGGCTTGCTGGGGGGCCGTGGCGGTTGCGGGGCTGCTGCCCGTACGGGTGACCGCCGCGCTCGTGGGCCTGGTCGTGCTCGCCGAGGTCGCGGTGGCCGGGTGGCGGACCGTGGTGCACGTGCGGGCGCAGGGGTGGCCCGGGTGGGCGGCGTGGCAGGTCGACGTCCCGCGCCCCGAGCTGGGGTTGCTGCTGCTCGGCGGGGCGCTCGCGTTCGTCGGGTTCGAGACCGTCGCCGCGTACGGGGCCGAGGCGCGCCGATCGAAGGCCGAGACGCGTGAATCAGGGGCCGAAGCGCGGGGATCAGGGGCCGGGGCGCGTGGTGGGAGGGCTGTGCCGCGCGCGGCGTACGGGGCGATCCTGGTCTTGACGTTGCTCTTTGCGGCAGTGGCGGTGGGGTCCGGTGAGCTTCCGGGGTGGACCGTGGTGCCCGGGCGGTGGCTGTTGGTGGCGGGGCTGGTGGCCGGGGCGCTCGCGGTGCATCTGGCGGTCGTCCGGCTGCTGGCGGCGCTCGGGCGCGAGCGGGTCTTCCCGGCGGGGCTGGGCGGGCTGCGGGCCGCCTCGCTGACGCAGAGCGCGTCCTCGGGGCTGATCCTGGGCGCGTTCGTGGCGTTGGGCACCGATCCGGCCGGGGGGTGGGCCGGGCGGCTCGGGCTGGCCGGCGGCCTCGGCGTCCTGGTGCTGCTGGTCGGGACCGCGCTGGCGGCGTTGTTCGTGCTCAACCGGCAGCCGGCGGGGGAGGGGCCGGTCCGGCGGCTGGTCGCCCCGGTGATCGCGGTGCTCGGGCTGGGCACGCTGGTGTGGCTGGGTGCGGTGCACCACGGCTTCCTGCTGGTGGCGGCGACCGCGCCGATGCTGGTGGGGCTGGCGCACGCGGCGGCGCTGCGGCTGACGCAGCCCGTGGTCTATGCCGGCATCGGGCTGGGCGGCCGGGTGATCGTGGTGACGCCGGACCCGGCCGCGCTGACCGCCGTACCCGGCCCGGCTGCGCTGACCGCCGTACCCGGCCCGGCCGCGCTGACCGCCGGGCCCGAGAGGGACGCGCCGGAGTCGGCGGTGGTCGCGCACCCGCGGATGCCCGGGGCGCACCGCCCGGAAAGGATCAGCCGTGGGGAGACCGCCGGGTAACGGTCACGGTGCGGACGGCTCGTCGCCGAAGAACTGCTGGACCTGGGTGAGGGTCAGATAGCCCTGCTGCTCGACCTCGGGGCCCTCGTCGGGCACCGGGCGGCGGGTCACCTCGAGGTCGCGGGCCTGGGCCGGCGGCTCGGGCAGGGGCGGCACCGGGGGCAGCGGGCCGAGGCCCAGGGCCTGGCGGATCACCTCGAGCATGCCGGTCACCTCGCTGGTCGCGAGCGGCAGCAGGTCGGCGGGGTGGCGGGCCGCCGCGTCCGGGACGGCGCACGTGAAGTTGGCGCGCACCGCCCCCGGGATCGCGTGGATGTCGGCGCTCGGCCGCAGGTGGTCCAGGTGCTCGGCGACGATGCCCAGTTCGCAGACGGGCACGCCGGCCGCGTACCACCAGCTCCGCCAGCGCTCGTCCGCGTCGAGGCTCACCACGACGTGCCGCAGCGCCACCATGTACGCGTTCGGGCCCTCGGTCGTCGTCGTCCCCAGGTGCGGGTGCAGCCAGCCGGGGGGTCTGCCGCGGAGGTCCATCACCGCATGGTGGCATCTCGCCGACCGGTGACCGGCGAGGTCGGTCGGGCGCGTCCGGGTGGTCGAAATCTACCGATTCCCGGTTTGCGGCTGCGGTCCAGATCACCCCTGGAGCGGGAACGCCGCAGGGGAACAAGCGGTTGTGTGGCTGTACCAGGCAAGTCGATACCGGGGGACACATGACCAGCTCAACCATCAGCACCGCGCCGGCGAAAGACGCCGGGAGAGGCCGGCGGCTGTCGCATCCGGTCGCGTTCGTCGCCATCGCCGTGATCTTCCTGGTGTTCACCGCGGCGTCCAGCGCGCCGTCCTCGCTCTACGTCGTCTACCAGGAGCTCTGGGGCTTCTCCGCGGTCACGCTGACCGTCGTGTTCGCGGTCTACGTCGTCGGGCTGATCGGCTCGCTGCTGGTCCTCGGCGCGCTCTCGGATCATGTCGGCCGCCGCCCGGTCATGGCCGCGGCGGTGGTGCTCGAGATCGCCGCCCTGGTCGTCTTCCTGAGCGCGGGCAACGTGACGATGCTGCTGATCGCGCGTTTCGTGCAGGGTGTTGCGACCGGCATGGCCTTCACGACGCTGGGCGCGGCGCTGGTGGATCTCAACCCGCCGCACGCGCCGGGCCGCGCCGGCCTGCTCAACAGCCTGGTCCCGCCGATCGGCCTGTCCGTCGGCTCGCTCGGCGCCGGGGCCCTGGTGCAGTTCGCCCCCGGCCCGACCCGGCTGGTGTGGGCGATCCTACTCGCCGCGATGGTCGTCGCGGCGGCGATCGTGCTGCTGATGCCGGAGACCTCCGCGCGCCGCCCCGGCGGGGTGGCGTCGCTGATGCCGAAGCTGGGCGTGCCGCGGCGGCTGCGTACGGAGTTCTTCGCCATCATCCCGATCATCCTGGCCAGCTGGGCGCTCGCCGGGCTCTATCTCTCGCTCGGCCCCTCGATCGCGGTCGGGGTCTTCGGCCTGCACAACCACCTCATCGGCGGGCTGGTCGTCGCGCTGCTCTGCGGCACCGGCGCGGTCTCGGCGTTCAGCCTGCGCACGCAGCCGACCCCGCGGACGCTGATGATCGCCGGGATCCTGCTGACCGCCGGCACCGCGGTCACGCTCGTGGGCATCGAGACCGGCTCGGTGGTCGTGGCGGCGGCCGGCACGGTGCTGGCCGGCATCGGGTTCGGCGCGTCGTCGCTGGCGTCCTTCGGCACGCTCGCGCTGCTGGCCGCCCCGGAGGAGCGCGGCGAGCTGTTCGCGGTGGCGCTGACCATCTCGTACGTGGCGTTCAGCATCCCGGCCGTCGTGGCCGGCATCGCCGCCAACACGTTCGACCTGCGGACCACCGGCCTGGTGTACGGGCTCGTCGTGGTCGTTCTGGGTGGGGTCGCGGTGATCCTCCAAAGGGTGCGTCGCGCCTGACCCTCCGGCTCTTTCGTGGTAACGCCCCGGCGTGGACGGCCGACATCCCGTCGTCCGCGCCGGACCATATGGGGCGGAAACCGACGAAGGGCTGCACATGAGACGAATTCTGACGACGGCCGCGGTGCTCGGCGTCGTCCTGTCCGGCGCCGCGGTCACGCGGGTCGATGCGGCGCCCTCGGCTCCCGGCGGGCCACCCGGGTCCGCCTCGCCCGCGCCCGCAGGCTTCCGCCCGGCGATCGCCTGGACGGCCTGCGAGGAACCCGGGCTCAAGGCGCGCAAGGCGGAGTGCGGGTTCCTCGAGGTGCCCCTCGATCACGCCCGCCCGCGCGGGAAGAAGATCCAGCTCGCGGTCTCCCGGGTCCGGCACACCGTGGCCGCGAAGGACTACCAGGGCGTGATGCTGGTCAACCCGGGCGGGCCGGGGGGTCAGGGGCGCGGGCTGTCGATCCTGGGCGGCTACGTGCCGGACCAGGCCGGCGCCGCGTACGACTGGATCGGTTTCGACCCGCGCGGCGTGGGTGCGAGCAAGCCCGCCCTGGCCTGCGACAGCAAGTATCTGAGCTACGGCCGGCCGCAGTACGTGCCGGAGACCGCCGCGATCGAGAAGGCCTGGCTGAAGCGGACCCGCGCCTACGCGGCGAAGTGCGCCGCGGCCGGCGGCGATCTGCTCGGCCACCTCAAGACCACCGACACCGTGGCCGACATGGAGGCGCTGCGCACCTCGCTCGGCGCCGAGAAGATCAACTTCTACGGCTACTCGTACGGGACCTACCTGGGCCAGGTCTACGCGACGCGGCACCCGCAGCGGGTCCGGCGGATGGTGCTCGACGGCAACGTCAACCCGTCCCGGGTCTGGTACGACGCCAACCTCGACCAGGACATCGCCTTCGACGCGAACATGAAGCGCTTCTTCGCCTGGGTGGCGAGGTACGACGCGGTCTACCACCTCGGCCGGACCGGCGCGGCCGTCGAGAAGCGCTTCTACACCGAGCAGCGCAGGCTCACCCGCAAGCCGGCCGGCAAGTTCGGCGGCAACGAGCTGACCGACGTGTTCCTGCAGGCCGGCTATTACGTGTTCGGCTGGGAGTCGGTGGCCGGAGCTTTCTCCTCGTGGGTCCGCAAGCGCGACCCCAAGGCCCTGCAGGGCCTGTTCGACGAGGCCAACCCGCAGATCAAGGGCTCCGACAACGGGTACGCGATCTACCTCGCGACGCAGTGCACCGACGTGGCCTGGCCGGCGTCGTGGCGCACGTGGCGCCGGGACAACTGGCGGGTGCACCGCGCGGCGCCGTTCGAGACCTGGGGCAACGCCTGGTACAACGCGCCCTGCCGGTCCTGGGGCGCGAAGCCGGGCACGCCGGTCCGGGTCGACGGCCGCCAGGCGCCGCCCGTCCTGCTGATCAGCGAGACCTTCGACGCCGCCACGCCCTTCGCGGGCAGCCTCGAGGTGCGCCGCCGGTTCCCGACCGCGGCGCTGGTCGAGGGCGTCGGCGGCACCACCCACTCGGGCTCGCTCTTCGGCAGCCCGTGCATCAACGCCGCCGTAGCCGCCTATCTGAAGACGGGTGAGCTGCCCCGGCGGGTCAAGGCGAACCTGGCGGACAAGCGCTGCGCGCCCGTGCCGCAGCCGGTGCCCCAAGCTGCCGCCGCCAAGGAGTCCGCCGACGCCGCCCAGGCCGAGCTACGGAAGCTGATCGGCATCCGCTGATCTCGGGTGAGCCCGGGCGCGCTGTACCTGGGCTCACATGGTCGGCGGGGTTCCCGGCCTGTAGGCTGATCCCCGCGAAGGGGAGTAGCTCCCAATGTCGTGGTCGACATACTGACGCCAGGAAGCTCTGACGTCCGGCCACGCGGCCTCGGTCTCCGGGGCGAGCGAGACCTTCGACTTGGTCCGCGCATAGCTACGCGCGGTCGGGTCGAGGTCGCCCCGCGCCTTCTCCCGGCCCGCCTCTGAGCACCGGGAGTTTTTCCATGGAGGGTTTCCTCGTCGCCACGGCGGTCAGTTTCGCCGTGATCTTCGTGGCCGAGCTGGGCGACAAGTCGCAGCTCATGGCGATGACGTTCGCGACCCGCTTCAAGACCGTGCCGGTCCTGATCGGCATCACCGTCGCCACCGCGATCGTGCACCTCGTCTCCGTCGGCATCGGCTACGGCCTCGGGGTCACCCTGCCGACCGGTTGGATCTCGCTGGTAGCCGGCATCGCGTTCCTCGCCTTCGGCGCCTGGACCCTGCGCGGCGACAAGCTGACCGACGACGAGAAGACCAAGGCCGAGCGCAGCACCGGCTCGGCGATCTGGGCCGTCGGCGGCGCGTTCTTCCTCGCCGAGCTCGGCGACAAGACGATGCTCGCCACGATCACGC
>CAKUMG010000357.1 GCA_934667465.1 uncultured Actinoplanes sp.
GGTGGGCGGTGCCCCCGTGGGCGGCCGTGCCTCGGTCGGCGCGGCGCCGGTCGGCGGTGGCGGGCGTGCCTCCGTGGCGCGTGCGGCCGTGCGCCCGGTCTCCCCGGCTCCCGGCGGTGGTGCCGGCATGGACCCCGGCGACGGGGGCAAGCGGGGCGGCGCGGCCAAGATGCTCAACAAGGCGGCCAAGAAGCGCCGCCGCACCAACATCCTCACCGCCGCCGCCGCGGTCCTGGTCATCATGCTCGGTGGCGGCGTGGTGGTCGGCACCTACTTCTTCGACGACGTGGCCCTGCCCGCGCCGAAGACCGAGGACCAGTCGAACGTCATCCTGTTCTCGACCGGCGCGGAGTTCACCCGGGTCGGCGAGGCCAACCGCACGGTGGTGCCGCAGAAGGCGACGAACCTCGTCGTGCAGCATGCCGTCGCGGCCGCCGAGGACAAGAACTTCTACAAGCACAGCGGCATCGACGCCAAGGGCATCGCCCGTGCCGCGTGGAACAACTTCACCAACGGCGACCAGCAGGGTGCCTCGACGATCACCCAGCAGTACGCCAGGCACGCGGCGGAGCTGAAGGAGATCAGCTACAACCGCAAGCTGCGCGAGGCGGTCATCGCCCGCAAGCTCGAGTCGTCGTACTCCAAAGACCAGATCATGGGGTTCTACCTCAACTACATCTATCTGGGCGACGGGTACGAGGGCATCGAGGCGGCCGCGAAGGGCTACTTCGGCAAGTCGGTGCTCACCCCCGCGGACAGCAAGAACGCGATCACGCCCTACGAGGCCGCGGTCCTGGCGTCGATCATCAAGCAGCCGGAGCCGTCCGATACGCACCAGGGCTACAACCCGCGTATCAACAAGAAGGACGCCGAGGGCCGCTGGGAATACACCCTGCAGAACATGAAGGAGATGGGCTGGATCTCCGAGGAGGTCTACAACGCCCGCAAGTACCCGACGGTCAAGCCGAAGAGCGCCAGCGTCTGCAAGACCTGCAAAGAGGACTCGGCCGCCGGCATGATCGTCCGGCACGTCAAGGCCGAACTCGCCGACATGGGCATCTCCGAGTCGGAGTTCACCAAGGGCGGTCTGTCGATCACGACGACGATCAACCCGCAGGTGCAGAAGGCCGCCGAGGCCGCCGGCTCGCGCAAGAGCAAGTCGTCCCCGATGGCGGACCTGCCGAAGTCGTACCAGGCCGCGGTCATCGGTATCGACCCGAAAACCGGCCGCGTGCTCGGCTACTACGGCGGTGACAACCCGCAGGGCACCGACTACGGCAGCTACCTGAACGGTGACGGCACGGGCCTGAGCGGCGCCGGCCAGTCACCCGGCTCGACCTTCAAGATCTACACGCTGGCGGCCGGCCTCCGGGAGAACATCTCGTTCGACACCCGCTGGGACGGCACCCTGGAGCGTACGACCGGCGGCAGGATCAGTAACGCCGGCGCCGACCCCGGCAACGTGTGTACCACCGGTGGTGGCATCGAACGATGTGACCTCGAGACGGCCACGGTGAAGTCGTACAACTTCCCGTTCTACTGGATCGCCAACAAGATCGGCGTCTCCAAGGTCGTCCAGGCGGTCAAGGACGCCGGCATCAAGCACCTGGTCAACAACGACGGCGACATCATCGACCTCGAGAAGACCGACGCCGACACCTGGGACAAGAACTTCTCCGAAGAGGTCGCGTTCGGCCAGTTCCGGGTGCTGCCGCTCGAGCACGCCCAGGGCGTCGCCACGATCGTCAACCAGGGCGAGCGGCACGAGACGCACTTCATCAAGACGGTGAAGAAGATCGACGAGAACACGGGCAAGCTCGTCAACTACAAGAGCGAGAACCTCAAGGGCGAGCAGGTCTTCGACAAGGCCCAGATGTCCGACCTCTCGGGCGTCATGGAGAAGATCCCCGGAGCGGCGAACAACTCGCTCCGCAACGGCCGCGAGTCGATCGCCAAGTCCGGCACCTGGGAATACAAGGACCCGAGCGGCAAGGAGAGCAAGAGCGGCAGCGGTGACACCTGGTTCGTCGGTGGCATCCCGCAGCTCGCGGCGACCGTCTGGGTCGGCGGCGCCGGCGACCGGCTCGCGCTCAAGGAGGACGGCGGAGGCGACATGTTCGGCTCCGGCACGCCCGCGCAGATCTGGGAAGACTTCATCAACGCCACGACCAAGGCGATGAAGTGGGACGTGGAGAAGTTCCCGGAGCGGCAGAAGACCGGCGACCCGAACAGCGAGTACGCCAACGGCAAGGAGGCCCCGCCGCCGCCCCCGCCGGCGCCGGAGGAGAACGAGACGACTCCGCCGAACAACGACCCCGCCTGCACCCTCTTCGGCCAGTGCGACAACAACCAGGGGAACCAGGGCAACCAGGGGAACCAGGGCAACAACGAGAACGGCAACCAGGGCGACCAGGGCAACAACGGCGACCAGAACGACGACCAGGACGACGGGGACGACGGCAATCCCACTACCGGCTTCCCGTTCAACGGCGGCAACGTCCAGACGCCCGGCGGCGGCTGACAGCCTGAGCTGACGACGAGCGCCCGCATCCCGGTTCCCGGGGTGCGGGCGTTCTCGGTCCGCCGGTCCCGGCTGCTTTCGTTCCACCGGTCTCGGCCGCCTCGGTTGCCCGGAGAAACAGACAGACGCGACGGCGGGTACGGAAGTGCTGAACGACCACGTCGCAGCTCGATGCGGCATGATGCCTGTCATGAGCGCGCCTTCGTCGTCGGAGACCGAGCGGACCGACCTGCCGACCAAGTCGGACGGTTTCGTCCGCGGGCTTGCGCAGGCGATCGGCGGGCCGGTCGGGGAGCACGCCGTGCCCCCGGAGTCCCGCAGGCGGTTCTGGACCGCACCGCGGATCATCATGGCGCTGCTGTGCATGACCCTGGCGTTCAGCTGGGTGCAGAAGTCGCCCTGCCAGGACGGCGACTGGCAGGAGAACGTCCAGTACACGCGCTTCTGCTACACCGACGTGCTGGCGCTCTACTACGCCGAGGGCATCAACGAGGGGAAGGTCCCCTACAAGGACCACCCCGTCGAATACCCGGTCCTCACCGGGTATTTCATGGGGGCGCTCGGGCTGCCCGTGCACGACCTCGGCGAGCGCTACCCCGAGATCAACCAGGGCAAGTGGTTCTACAACGCCAACGCCCTGGTGCTCTCGATCCTGGCCGTCGCCTCCGCGGCCGTGATCCTGGCGCTGCGCCGGCGCCGCCCCTGGGACGCTGCCATCTTCGCGCTGTCGCCGATCCTGCTGGTCACCGCGACCGTCAACTGGGACTTCCTCGCGATCGCCCTGGCGATGTTCGGCCTGTACGCGTGGGCCAAGCGCCAGCCCGTGCTGGCGGGCGTCCTCCTCGGGCTGGGCGGCGCGGCGAAACTGTGGCCGTTGTTCATCCTGGGACCGCTGCTCGTGCTCGGGCTGCGGTCCGGCCGGATCCGGTCCTTCCTGTTCGCGCTCGGCGGCGCGGTCGTCGCCTGGGTGGCCGCGAACCTTCCGGTCTTCCTCGCCTACCGCGAGAGCTGGAACCGCTTCTTCGACCTCAACGAGACGCGGCCGGTCGACTGGGGCACGCTCTGGTACATCGGGCGTTACCTCGACTCGAAGTGGAACAGCGGCTCGCCCGGCGACCGCGGGATGTTCCAGTGGCTCAGCGACAACGTCCACACACTGAACTACGTCACCTACGGCCTCACGGTCCTCGCCTGTGCCGGGATCGGGTTGCTGTGCCTGCTGGCCCCGCGCCGGCCACGGCTGTCGCAGCTGGCGTTCCTGGTGGTGGCCGCGTTCCTGATCTTCAGCAAGGTGTGGTCCCAGCAGTACGTGCTGTGGCTGCTGCCGCTGATCGTCCTCGCCCGGCCACGATGGGGGGCGGTCATCGCCTGGACCGTGGCGGAGATCGGGTACTTCGCGGCGTTCTATGCGGAGTTGCTGGGCGCCGGTGGGAAGCCGGTGATCCCGGAGGGCACATTCGTGTTCGCCTCGGCGCTGCGCCTGATCACGGTCGCGGTGCTGGTCGGGCTCGTGGTGCGGGAGATCTGGCGGCCGGAGCTGGACGTGGTCCGGCGGACGTACGCCGACGACCCCGACGGCGGGGAGATCGACGGGACACCCGATGTCGCGTGGGTGACGTGGTTGCGGCGGCGGTTGCGTCTCACCGGGGCCGCCGTGCCGCCGGCCGCGTCTTCCGGGGCGCCGCCGCCGGGTGACGTGGTGAAGGTCTGAGACGAGGAACGGCCCCGGGATTCCGGGGCCGTTCCTCGTTGCGGGGCCGTTCTTCGCTGCGGACCGGCTCAACCCTGGGCGGCGTTGGCCGGCTCGGTCCGGGCGTTGTTGGCCGGCTCGGTCCGGGCGTTGTTGGCCGACTCGGCCGCCGGGGCATTGTGGCCCGCTCAGCCCAGGCGGAACACGACCGTGTTCTCGTCGAGGTCCTGACGGGTGATGCCGAGGCTGTCGACGGCCAGGTCGCCGGCCCGCTGCCACGGGGTGCCGACCGCCTGCGGGCGCAGCAGCAGGACGGTGCCGATGCCCCGGTCGCGCAGGTACTGCACGCTGGCCTGGTCCGGGAACGTCGCCACTGCCTGCCGCAGCTCCGACTGGCGGGCGGGGGCGAACCCGCCGCTGCCGTTGGCGATCTGCTGGAACCGGGTCGTCGACCACAGCATCACGGACTGGTCCGTCAGCGAGGCCGTGGGCAGCACCAGCATCGGGCCGGTGACGGTGCGCATCGCGGCGGGCTGGGCCGGCACGACCGGGTGGGCCGTCGCGTTCCACGCCTCCAGCGCCACGAGCAGCACCGGCACGAGCGTCGCCAGCCGCAGCCACGGTCCGGGCCAGGGTGGCAACCGGCGTGCCGCGGCATACTGCTCCACCCGCCGCACGAACTCGGCCACCGCGCCGGCCGCCAGGATGGCGAGGAGCAGCGTCACCCACAGCATCAGCCGCCCCGGGATCCGCAGCCCGAACGAGGCCGGGAAGTGCCCGAAGAGCGGGAGGTAGGTCCACCGGCCCTCGAAGAACGTGGTGCCCAGCGTGAGGATGCCCGCAGCCAGCACGCCGGCGAGCAGCATCAGCCGCTGCCACCCGCGCCAGACGGAGAACACGAGGCCGCACAGCGCCAGCGCGTAGAGCGCGAAGCCGGGCAGCAACGACATCTCGGCGGGCCAGGCCAGCGACTCGCGCGCCCCGGCGTGCGGCGTGCCCCAGATCCGGGACTCGGCCGGGCCGATCAGCAGGGCCCGCAGCGGCGGCGAGAAGAACGAGATCTCGGTGCCCGCGGGAGCGGTGTCGTCGACGCGGAAGTACGGCACGGCGATCAGGGCGCCGATGCCCGCCAGGATCAGGGCGCCGAGGGTGTCGGTCAGGAGCAGCCGCCAGCCCAGGACCGCGGGCGGTCCCGGCCTGGCCGCGGGGTTCGCTGCCGCTTGCCTGGCAGGGTTCGCCGCCGCTTGCCCAGCGCGCCGGGCCGGGAGGAGGCGCCCGAGGCCGCGACGGCTCACCGGCGCCACTTCGGCGCGACGGCCGGGTGTCACTCGATCGTGGTGACCCGGTCCCGTTGCTGCGCGGCGGCGGCGGCCTTCCGTGGGCGGGCCTTCGGAGGGCGCTCCCGTCATCGGTGTGCGTTCCGTGGGGGCGCGTTCCGTCGGTGCGGCTCCCCCCGATGCGTGTTCCGTCGGTGGGGTTCCGGATTGCGCGGTTCCGGATTGCGCGGTTCCGGATTGCGGGGTTTCGGCTCGGGGGGTTTCAGCCTTCGGGGTGCCAGCCGGTGGGGAACCGGCCTGGGGAGAACCGACCTGGGGGCTTTCAGTCGGCGGGATTTCGGCCGGTGGGGTTTCGGCCGGTGGGCCTTCCGTGCGGCGGAAGCGGCGCCGCAGGTGGGCGGTGAGGACCGCGATCGTGGTGGTGACGGCCAGCGCGGCCAGCGCATACGCGAATGGGAGGCCGAGCGAGAAACCGAGCGAGACCTGCCAGGCCGCGACGGCCCAGCCCGCGGTCGCCCAGCCGATGCTGCGCCGGGCGGGCCGGAAGCCGTACCGGAGTGAATAGCCGTGCCCCCGGAGCAGCATCGCCAGGGCCAGCGGGATGCCGCCCGCGGAGATGATGTCGAGGTGGCCCTCCTGCGCCAGCCGCCAGGGCGCGTAGGCGAAGGCCAGCGCGCCCACGACAGCCCCGGTCCGGCCGGCGCCCAGCTGCCGCACGAGGGCGTACGCACCGATCGTCAGCAGGGCGTGGGCGAGCACGAACAGCAGGTTGTAGCGCAGGACGGCGGCGCCCGGGCCCTCACCGATCATGCCGAACGGTGCATAGCCGAGCAGGCTGTTGCCGAACGCGTAGCTGTAGTGCTCGGGGAAGAACGCGTTGCCCTGCCACAAGC
>CAKUMG010000358.1 GCA_934667465.1 uncultured Actinoplanes sp.
GGACAGTCGTCGCAGGCGCGCTGGCTGCGGCGATGCCGGCCGCCGCGCTGGGCCCCGCCGCGCCGCTGCTCGTGTGGCTGCCGGCGGTGGTGCTGGGCGTGCTGCTCGGTGCCGTGGACCTGGGCTGCCGCCGCCTGCCGGACGTGCTCGTCGGCACGCTGGCGGGGATCACGCTGCTGCCGCTGACCCTGGGGGCGCTCGTCGCCGGCGAACCGGGGCGCGCCGGGCGGGCGCTCGCGGCGGCGGTGGTGTCCGGAGCGGCGTACCTGATCGTCGCGAGCCTGCCCGGTGACGGCCTCGGTCTCGGCGACGTGAAACTCGCCACTGTCCTGGGCGGCTTGCTCGGCTTCGCCGGCTGGCCCGCGGTCCTGACCGGCCTGCTGGTCCCGCACCTGCTCGCCGGGCCGGTCGCGCTCGTCCTGCTGATCACCGGGCGGGCGAGCCGGCGCACGGCGCTGCCCCTCGGCCCCGCCCTGCTCGCGGGGGCCGTGGCCGGTCTGGCGCTTACAGCAGCCTGAGCTGGCGGTCCTTCGGGCGGGCGGGCGCGGTGTTGCCCATCCGCTCGAACAGGCCCGCATCGATCGCGTCCAGGAACGGGCTCGGCGCCTGCTCCCGCTCGCTGCCGTGCCGGAAGCGCCGTGCCGCGTGGCTCAGATAGAGCCGGTCCTGCGCGCGGGTCAGCCCCACGAAGAACAGGCGGCGCTCCTCGGCCACCTCGTCGTCCGACGGCGTGCCGCCCGGCCACCGCAGCGGCAGCAGCCCGTCCTCGCAGCCGACCAGGAACACGACCGGGAACTCCAGGCCCTTCGCGGCGTGCAGGGTCAGCAGGTTGACCGCCTCCGCGCGCGGGTCGAGCGCGTCGACCTCGGCGCCCGTGGCGATCTCCTGCAGCAGGCGGGCCGGGTCGTCGCCGATCCGGTGGGCCAACGGTGCCAGCAGCTCGGCGGCGCTCCACACGTCCTCCGGTGCGAGCTGCTCCGCGTCGAGCGTCGGAGCCGCGTACCGCTGGGCCAGGGTCTGCGCCGCGGCCTTGACCCGCGCCGGGAGCGTGCCCTGCCCGCCCGCGTGCCGCAGCTCGCGCGCGAGCACCTGCACGCCCGGACGGTCCCGCAGCCGGTTGTGCGACCGCTTCTGCACCGGCACACCGGCCCGCGACAGCGCGTCCACCACGGCCCGGGCCTGCGCGTCCGTCCGGTAGAGCACGGCGATGTCCGAGAAGGACAGCGTGCCGGGCGCCACCGCGCGGGAGTCGATCCGCCCCGAGTCGAGGGACCGGTGCGACAGGCCGCCGACGAGCTCGTCGACCGTACGCACGACGAAGTCCGCCTCGTCCGCCACGCTCGCCGCGTAGTAGCGGCCCAGCAGCGGCGATTCCGGGTTGACCCGTGCCGGGTCCAGCCGCCGCCCGCTGACCAGCGACGACGGGGCGATGGCCTGCACCGCGGCGGCGAGGATGGGCGCCGACGACCGGTAGTTGCGGGTCAGCCGGACCAGCCGCGCGTCGGTGAAGTCCTCGTTGAAGCGCAGGAAGTAGCCCACGTCCGCGCCCCGGAACGAGTAGATCGCCTGGTCCGGGTCGCCGATCGCGCAGAGGTTGCCGTCCGCGGGGCTGAGCAGCCGCAGCAGCTCGTACTGCGTGTCGTCGACGTCCTGGTACTCGTCCACGAAGATCCACTGCCACTGCCGGCGGTATTTCTCGACCAGCGCGGGGTCGTCGCGCAGCAGCCCCAGTGGCACGGTCAGCAGGTCGTCGAGATCCACCAGGTCCTGCTGGCGGAGCAGCTTCGTGTAGGCCGCGTCGTCGTCGCCCGCCTGGTCGCGCGCGGCCTCGCGCTCGGCGTCGTCGGCGATCCGCCAGCCCGGCCCGAGCCCGGCGGCCTTCGCGTTCTCCTTGAGGATCGTCAGCCCGACCGCGTGGAACGTGCCCACGGTGATGTCGGCGGCGGACTCGCCCATCAGGGCGTCCAGCCGCGAGCGCATCTCCTCGGCGGCCCGCCGGGTGAACGTGATCGCCAGGCAGCGGTGCGGGAAGACGTTCATCTCCGCGCACAGATAGGCGATCCGGTGGGTGAGCGTGCGCGTCTTGCCGGTGCCGGGACCTGCCACGATCAGCAGCGGCCCGCCGGGCGCCGACGCGGCCACCCGCTGCATGGCGTCCAGCCGGTCGAGCAGGCCCGTCCCGACCTCCTCCATGCCGGCCAGCATCGGCTCGAACGGCTCGTGCGGCGACGCGGGCTGCTGGATCGGCGGGGCCGGCTGCGGCGCCTTGCGCTTCACGGGCTCCTTCGGAGTCTTCGGTACGGGCGCCCGCCCGACCGCCGGCTCCGCCTTGCGCTGTTGTGGCACCGGCGCCAGGTCGAACAGCGTCTCCTCCTGCGGTGCGCTCGCCGCGTTGCGCAGCTCGCCCGGCTCGAAGAGCGTGATCACCCCGTACTCGCCGTCGTATCCCGGCACCCGGCGGACGTCGCCGCGGCGCAGCCGGGTGATCGCCTCGCGCAGGTTCTCGCCGCCCTGCTGCCCGATCGCGTCGACCGGCACCTTGCGCAGGATGTCGAGCTCCGGCCCGAGCTGCGCCACGAGATGGTTGAGCTGGCCCTCGACGGTCTTCGACTTCGGGCCCACGCCGTTGATCTCGCCCAGGATCTCGGCGAGCTGGATCAGGTGCTCGACCGTCTCCTTGCGCTGCGGCGCGGAGGAGCGGTCTGCGAGATCCTCGACCCGGCTCAGCACGCCCACGGTCAGCGGCTTGCCGCACTCGGGGCAGCGCCCGCCGTGCTCCCGGGTCCTGGCGGGCTCCCAGTTCACGCCGCAGGCGCGGTGCCCGTCGGCGTGGTACTTGCCCTCCTCGGGGAAGAACTCGATGGTCCCGGCGAGCGAGCTGCCGTCCTTGATCGCGAAGTAGTCCGGCGCGCCGCCGAACAGGGTCGCCTCGCGGGCGAGCGCGCCCGGCGAGTGCGCGTCCGAGTTCGAGACCAGCCGGTAGCGGTCGAGGCTGGAGACCCGCAGGTTCATCTCCGGGTCGGAGGAGAGGCCGGTCTCGACCGCCGTGATGTGCTCGGCGAGGTCGGCGTAGCAGTCGGCGATCGCGTCGAAGCCCGACTTCGAGCCGAGCGCGGAGAACCACGGCGTCCAGATGTGTGCCGGCACGAGATAGCCGTCGGGGCTGGCCTCGAGCACCATCTCGAGCAGGTCCCGCGAGTCCAGGCCCAGGATCGGGCGGCCGTCCGCGGTCAGGTTGCCGACCCGGCCGAGCGCGGTGTTGAACCGGGCGGCCGCCTCGAGGTCGGGGAAGTAGACCAGGTGGTGGACCTTGCGGGTCCGGTCGTCGCGCTTGTAGATCGTGGAGATCTCGACGCTGAGCATGAACCGGGCGGCCGCGCTGCCCTGCAGCGATCCGGGCAGCCGCCGGGTGACCTCCTGCTCGGCGTCGGCACTCAGCCGGAAGAGGCCGGGCTCGGCGGCGGGCTCGAGGCTCTCCCGCAGGTGGTCGAACCACGCGGGGTGGGTGAAATCGCCGGTTCCGAGCACCGCGATGCCCTTGCGACGGGCCCACCAGGCCAGGTTGGGGAGGGTCAGGTCACGGCTGCAGGCACGCGAATAGCGGGAGTGGATGTGCAGATCCGCGACGTACGTGTCCGCGGCAACCGAGGACCCTGCGCTGTCCGAGGGCACGCTGCATCCTGTCACGAGGGCGCGGCGCGCCTGAAGCCGCCACGCAGGAAGTGACCTAACCGACCTCCGCGTGACTTCTCGCGGAGACCGGCTGGCGACGGAGTTTAGGGCAAAAAGACCGATTCGTCCGTACGGGTTACGGCGCGCGCAGCTCGATGACGGTGACCTGCGGCGGCGCGCCGACCCGGACGGGTGGCCCCCAGTACCCGGCGCCGTTGGTGACGTAGACCGGCACGCCGTCCACCTCGCCGAACCCGCTCACCACCGGCTGCTCCAGCTTGACCAACAGGTTGAACGGCGCCATCTGGCCGCCGTGCGTGTGCCCGGAGACCTGCAGATCGACGCCGTACGGTGCGGCGTCGCGCGCGGCCACCGGCTGGTGCGCCATGAGTACGACCGGCCGGGCGGTGTCCCTGTCCCCCAGCGCCCGCGCGTAGTCCGGTGCGTCGTTCATCTCCGCGCCGTTGATGTCGTTGACGCCGGCCAGGTCGAGCCCGTCCAGCTCGACGCGCTCGTTGCGCAGCGGCCGCATCCCCAGCCGGGCCACCTCGTCGACCCACTCCTGGTAGCCGGAGTAGTACTCGTGGTTGCCGGTGACGAAGTAGGCGCCCCGCCGGGACTGGATCCCGCGCAGCGGTGCCGCGAGCCCGCCCAGCTCGGCCACGCTCCCGTCGACCATGTCGCCGACCACGCACACGATGTCGGCGTTCACGGAGTTGATCGCGGCGACGATGCGCTCGGTGTGCCGCATCCCGGTCAGCGGCCCGAGGTGGATGTCGGAGACCACGGCCAGCCGGGTCCCGTCCATGCCCCGCGGCAGCTTGGCGATGGGCAGCTGCACCCGGTCGAGCTGCGGCGGCGCCAGCGCGGTGCGCACGCCGTAGCCGGTGATGCCAGCGGCGGTCAGGCCGGCGAAGATCGCGGCGCCGCGCGCCAGCACCAGCCGCCGGTCGACACCCGCCTTCTCGCTGTTCTCGCCGTTCTCGGCCGCGGGGCTGGTCTTTGTCGCCGGGCTGGTCTCCGTCGCGGGGCTGGTCTCCGTCGCGGGGCTGGTCTCCGTCGCGGGGCTGGTCTCTGTCGCCGGGCCGGGCGTGGCCGGCGGCTCCTCCGCCGCGGTGGCTGCCGATGCCGGGTGGCTGGGTGCTGTCTCCAGGGCGTGCGACTCGGCGGCGGGAGCGGTGGCGCGCGCCTCAGCGCGCTCCCGGGAGCGGATCCACAGCGAGATCGCGAGCCGCGGGATCTCCACCACCGCGAGCACGACGAGCAGGTAGAACATCAGCGCGATCCACAGATAGCCCGGCCACGCGAGCCAATCGACCGAGCCGCTGCGCACCCCGACCAGGGTGGCGGGCGCCAGGATCGCGAGCGCGATGACGACCGCGGCGCCGACCCGGCGGGCGGTGCGCCCGCGGAACGTGTCGCGGACCAGACGCTTCCAGATGTACAGGTGGATCAGGCCGACAACGACGATGATCAGCCCGACGAACCCGAGCACCATCAACCTCCTGCGAAGGGTGGCAGGACGTCCACGGTCGCCCCGGCGGGCAGTGCCGCTTGTCGATCATGGCAGGTCAATCCGTCGGCGAGAAAACTGGCGGCCTTGAGCACGACGGCCAGCCGCTCGCCGTGCCGCTCGGTCAGCGCCGTGACCAGCTCATCCACTGTCGTGGCGGCGACGGATTCCTCCCGGACGCCCGCGGCGGCCCGTGCTCCCGCGAAGTAGCGCACCAGCACCATGACGCTCAGCCCCCGATCGCGGACATCGGCCGCTCCGGCTGGAGGAACGCGGGGTCGTCGATGCCGTGCCCGGCCTTCTTGCCCCACATCGCGGTCCGCCAGGCGTCGGTGAGCTCGTCGTCCGACCCGCCCCCGCGGAACAGCCCCCGGAGATCGGTCTCGCCGGTGGCGAAGAGGCAGTTGCGCACCTGCCCGTCGGCGGTCAGCCGGGTCCGGTCGCAGTCGCCGCAGAACGGCCTGGTCACGCTGCCGATGACGCCCACCCGGGCGGGGTTGCCGGCCGCGTCGCTGTAGCCGGGGACGATCCACGTCTCGGCCGGCGCTGTTCCACGTGAAACAGGATCGCGCTCCAGCCCGAACGGCTCCAGTGCGGCCAGGATGGCCTCGGCGGTCACCATCTCGTGGCGGTCCCACTTGTGCTGGGCGTCGAGCGGCATCTGCTCGATGAACCGCAGCTCATAGCCGTGATCGAGCGCGAACTGGAGCAGCGCGGGCGCCTCGTCGTCGTTCACGCCGCGCATCAGCACCGTGTTGATCTTCACTGGGGTCAGCCCCACGGCGGCCGCGCCGGCCATCCCCTTGAGGACGTCGGCGTGCCTGTCGCGCTTGGTCAGCTCGTGGAACCGGGCGGGCGACAGCGTGTCCAGCGAGACGTTCACCCGGTCGAGACCGGCCTCGCGCAGGGCGCCGGCCATCCGCTCGAGGCCGATGCCGTTGGTGGTGATCGAGAGCTTGGGCCGGGGCAGCAGCGCCGCCGCGGCGGCCACGATGCCGGGGAGCCCGCGCCGGATCATCGGCTCACCGCCGGTGAAGCGGACCTCCGTCACCCCGAGCCGCTCGACGGCCACCCGGATCAGCCGGCTGACCTCGTCGTCGGTGAGCTGCTGCTCGCGCGGCATCCACGCGAGCCCCTCCTCGGGCATGCAGTAGGTGCAGCGCAGGTTGCACCGGTCGGTCAGGGAC
>CAKUMG010000359.1 GCA_934667465.1 uncultured Actinoplanes sp.
GAGGTAGTCGAGCACCAGCGTGTCGGCGTGGGCGAGCGGGGCGGTGATGGCGTGCGGGGCCGTCGTCATGGTGTTCCTCCTCGGTGCGGCGACGGCTCCAGCATCCCGGCCCGCCCGCCCCGCCACATCGGGCCCCGGACCGGCCCCGGCGCGTGCCGGGTCGGCCGAAAGTCGCAGTGATCGCGACTTCGCGCGTCGTTAGTCCGTTTCGCGGATGGTGCTCGGGCTGTGCGTCGGGCAGCGTGGGCGGGTGACTTCGGCGGATCTTGCGGGCGGGGACGCCGGCCCGGGCTCGTACCCGGTGCCGGAAGTGGGGGCGGGCCTCGAAAAGTTGCGCTCCGAGCGTCAGGGGCCCGAACCACTGGGCCCCGGGTCGCCTGCGCTGGAGCAGGAACGATCCGAGGAGCCGGATCCCGGGCAGCGTCACGCCGACGAGTCGCGCGCTGTGGAGCCGCGCGTCGGGGAGCCGGACCGCGAGGAGGCGGGCCCTGTGGCGCCGGGCGGGGTGGGGTGGGGCCGGAAGGGCGGGGCGCCGCGGGGGTTCGTGTGGGCGGCCTGCGGGCTGACGGCGGCCAGCTGGGCGTGGTACGTGGTGTGGGCGCTGACCGGCGCCGGGCCGGTCGCGGTGGCGTACCTGACCGTGCCGGCCGGCGGGATCATTGCGGTGCTGGCCGTGGCGGGGCTGTGGCGGGTGATCCGGGACGACGCGCGGACGCGGCGGTTCTGGGGGAACGTGGCCGCCGGGGCGGGGCTGATGACCGTCGGGTACGGGATCTCGGCCGCGAACGCGTTCCGCAACGGCGAGCAGGCGTTGAGCCACGACATGCCGGTGCCCGGGGCGGTGCTGGTGGGCCTCGGGTTCGTGCTCGTGCTGGTGGCGGTCGCGGCGGTGCCCGTACGGGTGGGTGGTCCGCGGGTGCAGCTCGACCGGGCCATCGCGTTCCTGGGCTGTGCCACGCCGTTGTGGCATCTGGCGCTGGCGCCGATGGTGCTCGTGCCCGATCCGTGGAGCCCGCAGACGCTGTCCCTGGTGGGCATCGCGTTCGCCGTGTCGCTCGGCGGCATCACCAAGGTGTCCTATCTGGACGTCGGGCCGGTCGACCGTACGGCGATGCGGCTGCTGGCGGCCGTCGGGCTGACCGGGATCGGGGTGGCGTGGCTGGCCGTGTCGCAGGGGGATCCCGGCGCGGCGCCGGCCCAGGCGGTGGTGCTCCCGGTGGCGCCGGTGCTGATGGTCCTCGCCGTACGCGCGCAGTGGCGCACCACCCTCGGTTGCCCGCGCCGCCCGCGGCGTACCTCCTCGCGGTTGCCCTATCTCGCCATGGGAGCCGTCACCGTGTCGCTGGTCGCCGTCGCGGCCGGTGACCTGCGGTGGCCGGGACGGGTCACGCTCGGTGCCACGGTGGTCGTCATCGCGCTCGTGGCCGTGCGGCTGTTCCTGTCGGGCCGGGAGAACGACCGGCTGCTCGCCGGGCTGCGCGAGCAGGAGGAGCGGCTGCAGCACGAGGCGCGCCACGACGGGCTGACCGGGCTGCCCAACCGGGCCCGCTTCCGGCAGGCGCTGGGCGAAGCCGGCCCCGGCTGCACCGTGCTGCTGGTGGACCTCGACGACTTCAAGACCGTGAACGACGCCCTGGGCCACGACGTCGGTGACGACCTGCTCGTCGCGCTCGCCGGCCTGCTGCGCGAGCAGGCCGGTGCGGGTGCTGTGCCCGTACGGATAGGGGGTGACGAATTCGCGGTCCTCGCGCACGGTGACGGGGACGCGGTCGCGCGGCGGATCCTGACCGCGCTCAAGGAGCCGGTCGGCGAGCACCGGCTGCTCGTGCAGGCCAGCATCGGCATCGCGGAGGCCGAGCCCGGCGCCTCCGTGGACACCGTGCTGCGGCAGGCCGACATCGCCATGTATGCCGCGAAGCAGCGCGGCAAGGCCTCGTGCGTACGCTACCAGCCCGGCATGGCCGAGCCGGTGGCCGCGCACATGCGCCTCGGCGGCGAGCTGCGCCGGGCGCTGGACCGCTGCGAGTTCGAGGTGGTCTACCAGCCCGTGATGGAGCTGGCGACCCGCCGGGTGATCGGGGTCGAGGCGCTGGTGCGCTGGCGGCACCCGGAGCGGGGCCTCGTGCCGCCGGTCGAGTTCGTGCCTGCCGCCGAGCGTACGGGACTGATCGTGCCCCTCGGCCGTTTCGTGCTCCGGGAGACGTGCCGGCAGGCCGCGCTGTGGTTCGCGGAGTTCGGCCCGGACGCGCTGCAGAAGCCGGGCGTGAACGTGTCCGCGCGGCAGCTGCACGACCCGGACTTCGTGGCCGACGTCGTCGCGGCGCTGGCCGACACCGGGCTGCCCGCCGACCGGCTGGTGCTGGAGCTGACCGAGTCGGCGGCGCTGCGCGGGGCGCAGGTGTCGCGCACGCTGCACGAGCTGGACCGGCTCGGCATCAAGCTGGCCCTGGACGACTTCGGCACGGGGGAGTCGTCGCTGAGCCTGCTGCGCGCGTTCCCCGCGGCCATCGTCAAGCTGGACAAGTCGTTCGTGGACGGCATCGAGCTGGAGGACCCCGACCCGGCGGTGTGCGAGGCGCGGCAGGCGGTGGCGCGCGCGGTCGTCCAGCTCGCGGCGGCCCTGCGGCTCGACACGGTGGCCGAGGGCATCGAGAACCAGGCGCAGGCGGACCGGCTGCGGGCGCTGGGCTACACGCTGGGGCAGGGGTATCACCTGGCCGCGCCGATGAGCGCGGCGGCGATGACCGGCCTGCTCGCCTCCCAGGCGGCGATGACGACCGCGTGAGCCCTCCGCGGGCCGTGCGAGCCGCGATGGCGCGGGGCGGGTCCCGGGTGGACTGCGCCCGAACTCTATCCGGATCATGTCCGGACTGTCCATGTTGGCACTGACTTATGCGTCACGCGATCGAAACTTTTGCATATTCCGAAGATTCTTTTTGACGCAGAGCCGAAACCTGTGATTAACATCAGCTAGCGAACAACCTCGATGCAACGAACGCCTCGGCACCGCGTCCGGCCCACCCCGGGCCACCGCGCGGTGCGGCGCCCCCGTGCGCCCACACCGAGGGCGCGAGCCCTCGGCACCCCGCACCACCGATCGGGAGGCAGAGCAAGCGATGCAGAACGAGAACACCGTCACCCGCCGAGGAATCCTCGGTGCCGCCGCGGCAGGCGCCGCGGCGATCGGCGCGTCAGCCGTGCTTCCCAGCGCCGCCATGGCCGGCGGCAAGGGCGGGGGCCGGCTCTCCCGGGTCCCGCGCGACCAGATCAGCGGCCAGCTCTACACCCTGCGCAACCAGCTCGCGATCGACCTGGACGCCAGCCTCGCCGAGCTGGCCCGGATCGGCTACCGCCGGGTCGAGCACGCCGGCTTCGTCGGCCGCACGGCCACCGAGTTCAAGGCGGCGCTCAACCGGGCCGGGCTGCGGGCCACCTCCGGCCACCTGAGCATCCCGCAGCCGTTCGACGCGGCGACCTGGGAGCGGGCCCTCGAGGACGCGAACATCGTCGGCAACAAGTACGCGGTCCACCCGTACTTCGGGACGACCTCGACCGGCGCCCCGGTCCGCGACAGCGCCGTCTACAAGGCGTTCGCCCGGGACCTCAACAAGGCCGGCAAGCTGGCCCGCAAGCACGGGATCAGCTTCGGCTATCACAACCACCACAACGAGTTCGCCCGCCAGGACGGCGGCAAGACCACGGGCTTCGACATCCTGACCCGCGAGACCGACCCGGGCCTGGTGCACCTCGAGGTGGACCTGTTCTGGGCGGTCCGCGGCGCGGCCGACCCGGTCGACCTGATCGGGCGCAACCGCGGCCGGATCCGCCAGGTGCACGTCAAGGACCTGGCGCCGTCGGGCAGCTTCGCCGACCCGGGCGACGGGTTCATCGACTTCGCCCGCATCTTCGAGCGTTCCCGCGAGGCGGGGCTGGTCGAGTACATCGTCGAGCGTGACGATGCCGGCAGCCCGCCCCGCACCCCCGCCGACGCGCTGGTCACGGCGCAGGTCGGCTTCCGGTACCTCGACACCCTGCGCTTCTGAGAGGCACAGATGAAGAAACTGCTCACCGCCGTACCCGGCGCCCTGCTGGTCGCGACCGCGCTCATGGTGCCCGCCGCCGGCAGCCAGGCCGCTCCCGCCGCTCCCGCGGCGCCGCCGCCGGACTCGGACTTCCAGAAGGTCACGCTCAACGACTTCCCCGGCGAGCCGATCGCGCTTGCCGTGCTGCCCGACAAGCGGGTGCTGCACACGGCCCGCAAGGGCGAGGTGCGGATCAACGACCCGAAGACCGGGCAGAACGTGCTCGCCGCGAACATCCCCGTCTATCTGCACGACGAGGAGGGCGTCCAGGGCATCGCGATCGACCCGAACTTCAAGCAGAACAAGTGGGTCTACATCTACTACTCGCCGCGGCTGAACACGCCCGTCGACGACCCGGCGACGCCCACGGTCAACGAGGGTGACGCGCCGGAGACCGGCACCGCTGCGGACTTCGCGCCGTTCAAGGGCCACCTGACGCTGTCGCGCTTCAAGCTGGTCGGCAACAAGCTCCAGCTGAGCACGGAGCAGGAGATCCTCAAGGTCCCCACCGACCGCGGCCAGTGCTGCCACGTCGGCGGCAAGATCGACTTCGACGGTGCGGGCAACCTCTACCTGTCCACCGGTGACGACAGCAACCCGTTCCAGTCGGACGGTTACGCGCCGATCGACGAGCGGGCCAACCGTAACCCGGTCTTCGACGCGCAGCGTACCGCCGCCAACACCAACGACCTGCGGGGCAAGGTCCTGCGGATCAAGGTGCGCGGCGACGGCTCGTACGCGATCCCGAAGGGCAACCTGTTCAAGCAGGGCACGGCGAAGACCCGCCCCGAGATCTACGCGATGGGCCTGCGCAACCCGTTCCGGTTCAACGTGTCCCCCGAGGGCGTCGTCTACGTCGGTGACTACTCGCCGGACGCGAACACCGCCAACCCGAACCGGGGCCCCGACGGCCGCGGCCGCTGGATGGCGATCGACAAGCCCGCCAACTACGGCTGGCCGTACTGCGTCGCCCCGGACCTGCCCTACGTCGACTACGACTTCGCCACCCAGACCTCCGGCGCGCCGTTCAAGTGCGCCGCCCCGGTCAACGACTCGCCCAACAACACCGGCAAGCGGAACCTGCCGCCGGTCGAGAAGGCCGAGGTCATCTACGGGTACGGCCTCAGCCCCGAGTTCCCCGAGCTGGGCACCGGCGGCATCGGCCCGATGGGCGGCCCCGCGTACGAGTACGACGCCAAGAACAAGTCGCAGACCAAGTGGCCGAAGTACTACGACGGCAAGCCGCTCTTCGCCGAGTGGACCCGCGACTACGTCAAGGCGTTCACGCTCGACAAGAAGAACCAGGTGAGCCGGATCGAGCCGGTGCTGCCGTCGATCATCTTCGACAACCCGATGGACCTCGAGTTCGGCCCCGACGGCGCGCTCTACGTCCTCGAGTACGGCGACGGCTACTTCAGCGAGAACCCCGAGGCCCAGCTCGCCCGGATCGACTACGTGCGCGGCAACCGCAGCCCGAGCGTCTCGATCACGGCGACGCCGACCAGCGGCGAGGCCCCGCTCACCGTGACGTTCACCAGCAACGCCACGGACCCCGACGGTGACACGCTGCGCTACGCGTGGGACTTCAACAACGACGGCGTGATCGACTCCCGTCAGCGCAACGCCGTCTACACGTACACCGAGAACGGCTCCTTCCGCCCGACCCTCAAGGTCACCGACCCGACCGGCCGCTGGGCCGCCGCCGAGGTCATCCTCCCGGTCGGCACGGCCGCCCCGGTGGTCACGTTCGTGACGCCGCAGGAGGACCAGCCGTTCGAGTTCGGCGACACGGTGAACTTCGAGGTCACGGTCACCGACGACCAGCCCGTGGACTGCTCGCGGGTCACGGTCACCTACATCCTGGGCCACGACCAGCACGGGCACCCGCTCTCCACGGCGTCCGGCTGCACCGGCTCGATCACCACGTTCCTCGACGGCGGCCACGCCGGCGCGGACAACCTGACAGCGGTCTTCGTGGCGGAGTACACCGACACCGGCACGCCGCCGCAGACCGGCACCGACCAGGTGGTGCTCACTCCCGCGGAGTGACGATCACCCCCTGATCCCGTACGCGTCACCGGCCGGGCCCACCACCGAGGGGCCCGGCCGGCTCGCGTCCCGGCCGTCCGCACGCTCGCCGCTTGCGGCCCGGCCGGCCTTCGCGTCCCCGCCGTACGCCCGCTCTGCCGCTTGCGGCCCGGCCGGCCTTCGCGTCGCTGCCGTCTGCGCGCTCGCTGCCGGGCGCGGGCGGCCTCCGGTCCCGGC
>CAKUMG010000360.1 GCA_934667465.1 uncultured Actinoplanes sp.
GCGGGCACGCCGATCCTGACCGTGGTCGACACGAGCGCGCCGGGCGTCGTGGCGCAGGTGGACGAGACGGACGTGCTCCTGGTCGAGGCCGGGGTCCGGGGCAGGGTCGAGCTGGACGCGGCGCCCGGCGAGTCGTGGGAGGCGTCGGTGCGGGCAATCGACGTGCTGCCGACGACGTCGGCGCGGGGCGGAGTCTCGTACAGAGTGCATCTTGACCTTGCGACCGACGGGAACGGGCCGCAGCAAGGCGAGAGCTCGCCGCAGCAGGGCGAGAGCTCGCCGCCGCAGGGGGAGAGTTCGGCGACGGGTGGCGAGGGGAAGCCGGAACCGCGGCCGGGGATGAGCGCGCTCGTGCGGTTGCGGGTCAGGGAGGCCGCCGATGTCGTGACGGTGCCGGTGAGTGCGCTGGTCACCAGCGACGGGCGGGACACGGTGTGGGCCGTGCGGGACGGGCGGGCGGCGCGGGCGGAGGTGAGCGTCGGCGTGCGGGGCGAGGACGCCGTACAGATAGAGCGGGGTTTGAACGCAGGCGACCGGATCGTCGTCGGAGGAGCGGACCGGGTCAGCGCAGGCCAGGAACTGCCGTGACCGCCACGGCCGCCGTCGTCGCGCGGGAGGTCAGTCGCACGTACGAGCTGGGTGGTGTCTCGGTGCCGGCGCTGCGCGGGGTGTCGCTGACCGTGGAGAGCGGCGACTACGTGGCGATCGTGGGGGCGTCCGGCTCCGGGAAGTCGACGCTGATGCACCTGCTCGGCGGGCTCGACCGGCCCACCGGCGGCACCCTGCTGATCGGCGGGCGGGACGTGGCCGGGCTGGGCCCCGGCGAGCTGGCGCGGCTGCGCAACGAGGTGATCGGGTTCGTGTTCCAGTCGTTCCACCTGCTGCCCCGCACCACCGCCCGGGACAATGTGGCGCTGCCCCTGGTCTACCGGGGCGCCGGCCGCCGCGAACGCCGGGAGCGCGCCACCGCCCTCCTCGAACGCGTCGGGCTCGCCCACCGCGCCGGGCACCGGCCCAACCAGCTCTCCGGCGGCGAACAGCAGCGCGTCGCCATCGCCCGCGCCCTGGTCACCGGGCCGTCGGTGCTGCTCGCCGACGAACCCACCGGCAACCTCGACACGGCCACCGGCGCGGCGGTGCTCGCCCTGCTCGAGACGCTGCACGCCGACGGGGTCGCGGTCGTCCTGGTCACCCACGACCGCGAGGTGGCCGCGCGGGCCCGCCGCCGGATCACCATGCGCGACGGCCGGATCGTGGACCCGTGAGGCTCGCCGAGGCGTGGCGGGTGGCGCTCGACGCGTTGCGGGCCAACCGGTTGCGCAGCGCGCTCACGATGCTCGGGGTCGTCATCGGGGTCGCGGCCGTGGTGGCGCTGGTCGGCATCGGCACGGGCACCAAACGGCAGATCGAGGCGCAGGTCGAAGGGCTCGGCTCGAACCTGCTCGTCGTCGTGCCCGGGCGGCTCGAGGCCGGGTCCGCGCCGTCGGTCAGCACGCTCTCGCTGGACGACGCGGACGCGGTCGGCCGGGTCGTCGGTGACCGGTCCCGCGTGGCGGTGACGATCGCGTCGGGGGAGACGATGCGGGCGGGGGCCCGGGCGGCGTACGCGAGCATGCAAGGGGTGCTGGAGACGACCCCGGAAGTCTTCGTCCGCCGGCTCGACCGCGGCGCGTACCTCACCCGCTCCGACGTCGGCACCGCGCGCCGGGTCGCGGTGCTGGGCGCGTCCGTGGCCGACCGGCTGTTCGCCGACCGGGACCCGATCGGGCGGCAGGTGACCGTGGGCGGGGTGCGGTTCCGGGTGATCGGGACGTTCGAGCCGCTCGGGCAGAGCCTCGGCGTCGACCGGGACAGCGAGGTTCACGTGCCGGTGACCGCCGCCCAGCGGCTCCTCGGCACCGACCGCATCGACGGGCTCGCGATCCGCGCGCCCGACCGGGACACGATCGACGCCCTCGGCGCCCGGATCGTCGCCGAACTGACCGACCGGCACCCCGGCACCGACTTCAGCGCCGTCACGCAGCAGCAGATCCTCGGCGTGCTCGGCGACATCCTCGGCGTGCTCACCGGCGTGCTGGCCGCCATCGCCGGGATCAGCCTGCTCGTCGGCGGCGTGGGCGTGTCCAACATCATGCTGGTCTCGGTCCGGGAACGTACCCGTGAGATCGGCCTGCGCAAGGCGGTCGGCGCCCGCCCGCGCGACATCGGCGTCCAGTTCCTGCTCGAGGCGGTGCTGCTCACGACGGCCGGGGGAGTGCTCGGCATGGCGCTGGGCTGCACGGCGGCGCTGCTGGTCGACCGGCTCACCCCGGTGCCGGCCGCGATCACGTGGTGGTCGCTGGTGCTCGCGTTCGGCGTGTCGGCCACGGTGGGGATCGTGTTCGGGGTCGCGCCGGCGCAGCGGGCGGGGCGGCTGGATCCGGTGGTTGCGCTGCGTACGGAATGATGCTCTCGTCTTTGTCGGGCGTCTCCGGATCCTCTTGGGATTTACCCGGTCTGCTCCGGGTCCGTGGCCTTGACGAGGCCGAGGATCTCCCGGCGCAGGCGCGGGTAGGGGCCCCAGCCGTCGCGCAGCACGTGGATGTAGATCGCCTCCAGGGCCACGTCGATCCGCTGGATGAGCTCCTGATCCTCGGGCAGCCCGAGCCGGATCGCCTGCGTGAAGTGATCCATCGCCTCGAGATGCCGACCCTGGTCGAACGCGCTCCGCCCGGCGTTCTCGTGCACCACGCTGCGCAGCTGATCGGGCGCGTCGGAGCTGGCCGCCTGCTCGAACAGCCGGTCCGCCTCCGGGTAGTCGCCCCGCAACCGCAGCACATGCGCCAGCTCGGCCTGCGCGATCACGATCGCCTGCACGTCCCCGGCGGACTCGGCGTGCGCGAGCGCCAGCCGGCTCGCGGCCGCCGCCATGCCGAGCTCGTCGAGAAGACGATAAACCTCTGCCCGTACGCTCAACAGGCCCGCACGCGCGACATTGTCCTGCTCCTCGGCGAGCGGCCCGTCGAGCCGTTCCCCGAGCTCCCGCAGCGCGTCCCGGTCGTCGACGATCTCCTTGAGCGTGGCCCCGTCCAGCCGCCAGCGGATCGCGGCCAGGTCCTCGGGCGCGATCGGCTTCGGCTTCGCCCGCGGGGCCTTCGGGCGGTGATCCCGTTCGATCAGCGGCACGATCAGCGCCCGGGGGTCGCCGGTCTCGCCGGCCTGCTTGCCTGTGCCGCCCGCTCCCTCGTCCGTGGTCTCGACCTGCTCGGCGCCGGCGACGTGTGCCGTGCTCGGGGGTTCTCCGGTGTTTCCGATGCCCTCGGCGCTGTTCGTGGCCTCGGTGCTGTTCGTGCTCTCGGCGGGCTCGGCGCTCGTGCGGGCATGTGCCGGATCGGGGTGCGTCGGCCTGGTCGCGTCCGCCTGCGCCGCCGTGTCCGCCTTCGTCGCTGCGTCCGCCTTCGCTGCATCCGTCTTCGTCGCGTCTGCCCTCGCCGCTGCGTCCGCGTCCTCGTCCGGAGCGACGACACCGGCCGCGGCGACGATCCCGTTCATCAACGTGGTGATGTCCAGGTCGAGCACCACATGCTGCCCGTCGTCGGCGGCCTGCTCACCGGCCCGATCCGTCGACGCGGTCTCCGGTGTCTTCGTCCCCTGCGGATCTCCGTCGTGCTTCGTCCCAACGGTCGGCGCTTCGGCCGCTTGTTCCACAACGGCCTGCGGGTCTGCTGCTTCCGTCTCTGCAGCCTGCGTGTCAGCTGTCTGCTTCTGAGTGGCCCGCGCGTCCGTCGCCGGCGTCTCGGCGGGTGCCGCTCCGTCCGTCGCCGGGGTCTCGGTGGGTGCCGTCCCGTCCGTCGCCGGGGTCTCGGCGGGTGCCGTTCCGTCCGTCGCGGGCTTCGCCGCGGAAGGCCCGAACCAGGTAGCCCCCAGCTCGGAGTCCGCATACTTCCGAGGAGCATCGGGCCCCGACACCGGAAGCCGCCCGATAGGCAGCGCATTCGCCGCCGGATTCGGCCCCGGGCGCGACGCGGCAGGAACCGCCGACACCGCCCCGGCACCGGCGATCCCCGCGGCCTGCTGCATCTCCCGGTTCGCCCGCACCTGCCGAGCCGCTTCCGCCTGCCGCTGCTCTTCGGCCAGCCGCTGCTGCTCGGCCTGCCGTTGTGCCTCGGCCTGTCGCTGGTGCTCGGCGTCCCGTGCTGCCTGCGCCTGCCGGGCAGTTTCCGCTTCGCGCTGCTCCGCCGCCTGACGTGCCGCTTCGGCGTCGCGCGCTTCCTGCGCGCGGCGCGCTTCGTCGGCCCGGCGAGCTTCGTCGGCCTGGCGCGCCGCCTCGGCCTGGCGTGCTTCTTCGGCCTGGCGTGCTTCTTCAGCCCGGCGTGCCTCGTCGGCCTGGCGTGCCAGCTCGGCCTGACGTGCTTCTTCGGCTTGGCGTGCCGCTTCTGCTTGGCGTGCGGCCTCGGCTTGGCGTGCGGCTTCGGCTTGGCGTACTTCCTCCGCCCGCCGTGCGTCCTCGACCTGCTGGGCCGCGGCGTGCTGCTGCACCGGCGTCACGGGTGCGTCGCCCTGCGGCACCCGAGGTACCGGCATGGGCGCGATCCCGGCCCGCGCGACAGGAACCGTCGGTCCCTCGCCCACGGGCACGCCGGCCACACCGCTGACTGGCCGCTCGCTCATCGGCATGCCGGTGGTCGGTCGCTCGCTCATCGGCATGCCGGTGGTCGGTCGCTCGCCTCCGGGCATGCTGCTGACCGGGCGATCCGTCCCCGGCGCACCGCTCGCCGGGCGTTCCCAGCCCGGCACACCGCTCGCCGGGCGTTCCCAGCCCTGCGCACCGCTGGCCGGTCGCCCGCTTGGAGGCCCGCTGGTCGGCCGTTCGCCGGGCGCGCCACTGACCGGCGCCATCCGCGAAGGCGGCCGCTGCGAAGGCGGAACCGGCGACCCGTCCCCGGTGGGCAGAATCATCGCCGTCCGAGGCCCGCCGACGATCGGCCGCTCAGCGGTCTCCGGCCCCGGCTCGAACCCCGCCACGCCCTGCTCGTCCCACGGTCCGGTGTGCTGCGCCCCCGGGTAGGCCTGCCCGTACTCCTGCTGTCCCTGATACCCAGGCGCCCCCACGGGAGGCCGCTGATACCCCGGCCCCGCCACATGACCCTGCGGCCCGGCGCCGCCCTGTTGCCCCGCGTAACCCTGCGCCCCGGCAACGTCTTGTTGCCCCGCGTAGCCCTGTTGCCCCGCGTAGCCCTGCGCATCGGCGGTGCCCGGCTGCGCCGCGTAGCCTTGCGCCCCGGCGGTGCCCGGCTGCGCCGCGTAGCCTTGCGCCCCGGCGGTGCCCGGCTGCGCCGCATAGCCTTGCACCTCGGCAGGTCCTTGCTGCCCCGCGTGGCTTTGCGTCCCGGCGTTGCCCTGCTGCCCGGCATAGCCTTGCGGCCCGGCGGTGCGCTGCTGCCCTGCGTGGTCCTGCGGTCCGGCGAAGCCTTGCGGCTGTTCCGCGTAGCCGTACGAAGTCGCCTGGCCCTGCGGTCGCTGCTGCGGCGGAACCGCTCCGGTGTAGGGCCCGTCTCCCGGCTGCTGCGGTACGTGTCCGCGCTGCCGCCCGTCGTCCGGACGCTGCTGCGGGATCGACGCCGCCGCCCGCGAAGCCTGATCGTGGCCCGGCGGGATGATCGGACCCTCGGACGTGACGAAGCCGACCCGTTGCGGCACGGCAGCCGACCCGGCCACCGGAACCTGCGCGGCACCGGCCCGCGAAGCATCCGGAACGCCGGCCTGCCCGGCCCCCGTACCAGCCTGCACGGACGCCACACCCGGCCGTACCACCGGCACGGCGGAACGCCCGGCCTGCGCAGCGGGCTGCCGCGGAACGACAGGCGCCTGACCGCTCTGCGCGGCCCACCCCTGCCGCTCGACCTCACCGGCGTGCGCTGCCGTCCCGGCCGGCACCGCCTGACCGGCTTGCGTCGGCTGGCCCGGCTGCACTGCCGGGCCGAACTGAGCCTGGCCGGGCTGTGAGGCCTGACCGGGCTGCACTGCGTGGCCGGCCAGCGCCGCCTGGTCGGGCTGCGTCGCGTGGCCGGGCTGCGTCGCGTGGCCGGGCTGGGAGGTCTGGCCGGGGTGGGGCCCGGTGCCGGGGAGCTGAGCGGCCTGACCCGGAGGCTGTGCGACCGGCGCGGAAGCGACCAGCGGCGGCGCGACCTGCGGGGGAGCGCCGACCACGCGCGGCTGCGTCGGCGGTTCGGCCTTGACGACCCGCGGGGCGGGCGGTGACACGGCCTTGCTCACGACGCGCGGCGCGAGCGGCGGGGTCGCACGGCTGATCACACGCGGTGGCGCGTCCTCGGCCTGCTCTGCGTAGCCGGTCTGCGCC